>CAZAUV010000128.1:0-6706 GCA_964488335.1 uncultured Bacteroides sp. | reverse complement strand
ATATGCAAGAGTTATGAGTGTTAACGTGTGTTAAATTCGTCACAGCTTTGTTACAGCCATATGTAACACGCTGATTATATGGAGAATAAAAAATCACAATTTTGTAACACCTCCGCAACATTTTCTTACATCGTCGGGAAATGGGACAAAAAAAGACGCCATTGACTATATCGGGCGATGTTGCATGGCGGCAAATGCTACTGAGTTGCAAAAAAAGGATTGTAACTTTGCCGTCAAGCCGAAACACGTATCGACGGCTCGGCTCATTAAATCGCGCAATCACATGAAGATACTGAGATATTTAGCTGTGGCTATGACTGTTGCTGCGCTCGCGAGCTGCGGTGGCAGGGGCCACGACGCTCATCACCACCACGAGGGGCACGAACATCATGACCACGAAGGCCATGACCACGAGGGCCAAGAACATGAAGGGCATGAACATCACGACCACGAAGGCCATGACCACGAAGGGCATGAGGGCCATGGAGAAAACGACTCCCACGACTCTGATGAGATTATCCTCTCGCCCGAGAAGGCCCGGGCAGCGGGGGTGACGATTGACACGGCCGCAATGGCGCCTTTTAGCGGCGTCATCAAGTGTGCGGGGCGAGTGATGCCCGCCACAGGGGGCGAGTCGACGGTGTCGGCCACTGTAGGGGGCATCGTGAAGCTCAGCCGCGGCTGGAGCATAGGCGCTCCGGTGGCCCGCGGAGCTGCCGTGGCCACTCTTACCACGGCCGGCCTCCCCGGCGGCGACGTAGGCTCGCTGGCGCTGACGGAATATGAGCGGGCCAAAGACGCCTGGGAGCGCGCTCAGAAGCTCATTGACGACCGCATCATCACCCGCGAAGAGTATCTGACAGCCAAGGCCGACTATGACCGCGCCCGGCTCGCCCTCGAGGCTGTGGGTCACGGCGGCACGGGCCGGGGCATCACGGCCACCGCTCCCTCCTCCGGCTATGTCAAGCAGCTCCTCGTGCGCGACGGCGACTATGTGGAGGTGGGTCAGCCGCTGATGACCATCACCCAAAACCGACATCTCTATCTCCGCGCCGAGGTGCCGGAGCGCTATTATGCCCGGCTGCCGAGGGTCACTACGGCCCGCTTCTCACCGGCTCATTCGCCGCAGGTCTATGACCTGTCGGAGATGGGGGGCCGCGTGGTGGGCTATGGACGAAGCGGCTCCCCGGAGTCGTCGGCCTCTATCCCGATGACATTTGAGTTTGACAACTCAGCCGACATCCTCCCCGACAGCTATGCCGAGATATATCTCCTGACAGCCCCCAGAGAGGGGGTAGTGAGTGTGCCCCTTACCGCTCTGACCGAGGAGCAAGGCATCTATTATATATATGTGAAGGTCGACGACGAGGGCTATAAGCGCCGCACGGTGACCCTCGGCGAGCGCGATGGCCGCCGCGCAGAGCTCACCTCGGGCCTGGAGCCGGGCGAAGCCTATGTGTCGTCGGGCGCCATCCACGTAAAGCTCGCCGGCGCCGGCAAAGCAATCCCCGGCCACACCCACAATCACTAATCCCCGCGCCTTATGCTCAACAAGATAATAGCCTTCTCGCTGCGCAACAGGCTCGCTATCCTTGCCGCCGCCGTGATCCTTATCGTGGCCGGCCTCTACACCTCGCGCCGCGCTGAAATCGACGTGTTTCCCGACCTTAACGCCCCGACGGTGGTGGTGATGACCGAGGCTCCCGGAATGGCTCCGGAGGAGGTGGAGCAGTTGGTGACCTTCCCCATCGAGACAGCCGTCAACGGCGCCACGGGGGTGAGACGCGTCCGCTCATCCTCCACCACGGGTTTCTCCGTGGTGTGGGTGGAATTTGACTGGGGCACAGATGTATATCTCGACCGCCAGATCGTATCCGAGAAGCTGGCCACCATAGGCGATGCCCTGCCGCCGGCGGCGGGGCAGCCCACCCTCGGCCCACAATCGTCGATCCTCGGAGAGCTCCTCATCATCGGCCTGACGGCCGACACCACTTCGATGCTCGACCTGCGTACGCTCGCCGACTGGACCATCCGCCCGCGCCTGCTCTCGACCGGAGGCGTGGCTCAGGTGGCTGTGATCGGCGGCGACCTCAAGGAGTATCAGATACTTATCTCGCCCGAGAAGATGCGCCATTATGGGGTGACTCTCGCCGACGTGATGGCCGCCACCCGCGACATGAACCGCAACACCTCCGGGGGCATCATCTATGAATATGGCAATGAATATATCGTGCGCGGGGTTGCCTCGACCGATGCCCTGACCCGCATCGCCGCCGGCGCCGTCAAGACCTCCCCCGAGGGAGGAGTGGTGACCCTGGGCGACATCGCCACAGTCACCGTAGGCGCCCAGACACCCAAGCTCGGCGTGGCCTCGGAGAGGGGCAAGGAGGCGGTGCTCCTGACTGTCACCAAGCAACCCAAGACCGGCACCATAGAGCTCACCGAGGCCCTTGAGCAGGCGCTCGCCGAGCTCAGGCCAGCCCTGCCGGCCGACGTCAAGGTGTCGACCGACATCTTCCGCCAGTCGACCTTCATCGAGAGCTCCATCGGCAATGTCAAGACCTCGCTTCTCGAGGGCTCAATCTTTGTGGTGATAGTCCTCTTCCTCTTCCTTGCCAATGTGCGGACCACAGTAATCTCGCTCATCACCATCCCGCTGTCGCTCCTGGTGAGCATTATCGTGCTCCACCTCTTTGGCCAGAGCCTCAATACGATGAGCCTCGGCGGCATGGCCATAGCCATCGGCTCGCTCGTCGACGACGCCATCGTCGATGTGGAGAATGTGTGGCGACGGCTCAGGGAAAACCGGCTCCGCCCCGAGGAGGAGCGCGATGCCACTCTCAAAGTGGTCTATGACGCTTCGCGCGAAGTGAGGATGCCTATCCTCAACTCCACCCTCATCATCATCGTCTCCTTCATGCCCCTCTTCTTCCTCAGCGGCATGGAGGGGCGCATGCTCATCCCCTTAGGTGTGGCCTTCATAGTGGCCCTCCTCGCCTCTACCCTGGTGGCCCTGACGCTCACTCCGGTGCTCTGCTCCTATCTCTTAGGCCGGAATTGGGGCGGCGGGAAGGGCCCTACGATGGACGGCAACAATTCAGGCCTCCCCCGCGAGGCTTTTATCACCCTCTGGCTCCGCAAATATTATTCGCGCGCACTCAGCTGGGCTCTGGCCCACGGGAAGATAGTTATCGGAGCTGCCTTAGGGCTCTTTATCATAGCCTTAGCGACATTTTTCACCCTCGGGCGCTCATTCCTCCCCCCCTTCAACGAAGGCTCCTTCACTATCAACGTCAGTTCCATGCCGGGCATCTCCCTTGAGGAGAGCGACCGCATCGGCCGCCACGCCGAGCAGCTCATCCTCGAAGTGCCCGAGATACAGACCGTCGCGCGCAAGACGGGTCGCGCCGAACTCGACGAGCACGCCCTCGGCGTCAACGTCTCGGAGATAGAAGCGCCCTTTGTCCTCTCCGACCGCTCCCACAGCGAGGTGCTCGATGATCTGCGCTCACGCCTGTCGACCATCGTCGGCGCCAACATTGAGATAGGGCAGCCTATCAGCCACCGCATCGACGCCATGCTCTCAGGCACTCAGGCCGCCATAGCCATCAAGATCTTCGGCGACGACCTCAACAGCCTCTTCACCCTCGGCAGCAATATCAAAGACGCCATTGCCGACATCCCCGGCGTGGCCGACCTCAACCTCGAGCAGCAGATAGAGCGTCCCGAGCTCAAGATTGTCCCCCGGCCCGAGGTGATGGCCCTCTATGGTGTCACCGAGCCGGCCCTCAACGAAGCCATATCGGTGATGCTCGCCGGCGAGAGCGTAAGCCGGGTCTATGAGGGGAGCAAGAGCTTTGATCTGGTGGTCCGCGCCGACCCCGCGAGCCGCACCGGCGCCGACGACCTGAGCTCACTCCTTATCGACACACCCTCGGGCGCCAAGGTGCCCTTAGGCAATCTCGCAGACATCATCTCATCGGCCGGCCCCAACACCATCAACCGCGAGGGGGCCAAGCGCAAGATAGTGGTGAGCGCCAATGCTTCGGGGCGCGACATTCGCTCCGTGGTGAGCGACATCCGCGAGCGCATCGAGGCCAGGGTGGCTCTCCCAGAGGGCTATCATATAGAATATGGCGGCCAGTTTGAGAGCGAGCAAGCCGCCTCGCGCATCCTTCTGCTGACCTCTCTGGTGTCAATCGCCATCATCTTCCTGCTGCTCTACGCCCAGTTTGGCAGCGCCCTGGAGAGCGGTATCATCCTGCTCAATCTGCCCTTTGCCCTCATCGGCGGTGTGATGGTGCTTGCCTTCGGCTCCGGCGTGGTCTCTATCCCGGCCATCATCGGCTTCATATCGCTCTTCGGCATAGCCACCCGCAACGGCATGCTCCTGATCACCCGCTACGACAATCTGCGGCGGGCCGAAGGCCTGAGCCTGCGTGAAGCCGTGGTCCGCGGCTCCATCGACCGCCTCAACCCCATCCTGATGACCGCGCTGACCTCGGCGCTGGCCTTAGTGCCGCTGGTGATGCGCGGCGACCTCCCCGGCAACGAGATCCAGAGCCCCATGGCCGCCGTGATCCTCGGAGGGCTCATCTCCTCCACCCTCCTCAACGCCTTCATCATCCCGCTGATCTACCTCCATCTCCCCCGCCGCCACTGACAACTCCTCAAGAAAAAAGGCCGCTCCATCACGGATCGGCCTTTTTCGTTGAGGGAGGCATCGGACGGAAGCCCCCCTCTATCATATGAAATCTCAGTATTAAATCTTATTCCTTAGCAGGAGAGTCTACTTTATTATAGCGGGCGTTGAGGCCTTCGATAACCTCTTTGGTGATGTCGAGGGCGGGATTGAAGTAGACGCCGGCCGCACGATAGAGGATCATATCGTAGCCCTTGGCCTTATTATAGTCGGCGATGAAATTGTTGATGGAGTCGTTGACAGCCTGCTGGAGCTGGGCGAGCTCCTGCTCGGAGGTGCGCTGCATTGCGGCCATGCTCTGCTCGGCATCCTGCTGCATGCGCTGGAGCTTGACCATATCGGCATTGTAGCTGGCTTCGGAGAGATAGCCGTTGTTTTGAGCTTTTTCCTGGACCTGAGCGGCGAAATTCTGGATATTTTTGGCTTTGCTCTGACCGGCTGCATCGAGCTTGGAGAGGGCGCGGAGCTGCACTTCCCGGAAGTCTTTAGCCAGGTTATAGTGCTCGGCCACGGAGTCGCCGTCGATGAAGCGTATGTTGATGGTCGCTGCGGTGGATTCGGCTGCGGGAGCGGCCGACGGGGCCGGCGAAGCGGCCTTGTCGCCGCCGTTGCAAGCGACGATAGCGACGCAGCTCAGAGAGAGGGCAAGTAACTTAGCAGATGAAGCTAAAATGTTCATTTGGTTTAAGTGGGGATGATAAATACTCGGCTCAGGAGGGATAAAAACTCCTTTGACGGTGCAAATATATTAAAGAAGTCTTAAATATTTGCGCTATGTCAATTTTATTTTGTAATTTAGACCGCGATTTCGCCCCTCTTTTAACAATTTTTTAATATCCCCCTTAAATCCAACATATAATATTTATGGAAATAAAGGACCTCAAGCCTCAACGGGTGTTTGAGATTTTTGATCAGATCACCCGCATCCCGCGCCCCTCCAAGCACGAGGAGAAGATACGCGCTTATCTCCTCGACTTCGCCGCCAAGCACGGCATTGCCGCCAAGACCGACCAGGTGGGCAATGTGGTGATGTCAATCCCCGCCACTCCCGGCCATGAAGATGCCCCGACCGTGATCCTCCAGGGCCATCAGGATATGGTCTGCGAGAGCAACGACAAGAGCTTTGACTTCATGACCCAGCCCATTCCCGCCTATGTCGACGGCGACTGGGTGAAGACCCGCGGCACCACTCTGGGCGCCGACAACGGCATCGGCGTGGCCGCGGCCTTGGCTGTGATGACCGACCCCTCGGTGGTCCACGGCCCCGTGGAGGCTCTCTTCACGATGGATGAGGAGACCGGCATGACCGGCGCTTTCAATCTCGGCGACGGTATGATCAGCGGCGACATCCTCATCAACCTCGACTCGGAAGATGATGCCGTGCTCTTCGTCGGCTGCGCCGGCGGAGTTGACACTGTGGCTACATTCAACTACCATCGCTCCTTCGCCCCCAAAGACTTCCGCTATTTCCGTCTCGACGTGGCCAAAGGCCAGGGCGGACACTCCGGCGGAGACATCCACCTGGGCCGCGCCAACGCCAATCAGCTCCTGGCCCGCTTCCTCTTCAGCATCATGGGCGAGCATGAGGTCCAGATTTCTGAAATAGACGGCGGCAACCTCCGCAACGCCATCCCCCGCGCCGCCCACGCCATCTTTGGCGTCCACACCTCGCGCAAGGAGGATATCGTGGCTGCCTTTAACAAATATGTGGCCACCATCGGAGAGGAGTTTGGCGACCTGGAGCCCACCCTCGAGCTCACCCTCGAGAGCATGGACCAGCCCGAATATTGCATCGACCTGGCAACCTCCACCGCCCTCATCCGCGCCCTCTATGCCTGCCCCCACGGCGTTGTGTCGATGAGCCGCGAGCTCCCCGGCCTCGTAGAGACCTCGACCAACCTCGCCTCCGTGAAGATGGCCGACGACAACCGCATCATCGTCACCACCTCGCAACGCTCGGCCGTTGACTCCCGCAAATGGGATATCGCCCGCCGCGTAGAGGCC
>CAZAUV010000127.1:0-6807 GCA_964488335.1 uncultured Bacteroides sp. | reverse complement strand
AAGCGCAATTTTAACACAAATTTAACAATTGAGCCCCGAACAACCCCTCAAAACACCCCCAAACACCCTCCGATACCCACTCCACACTCAAAAGCACCCTCACTCACAAAAGGAGCCCTCAAACAGGGAGGAAGGCCTGGCGGTCACTGCGGGGCGACGCCTGGGTCAAGAGCGGCAAGCGACTCAAGGATGGCCGGCGAGGGGGAGAGGCGCGGGATCTTGCGCTGGCCGCCAAGTCGGCCCCCGTCGCGGGCGAGCCACCGGTCGAATAGCCCCTCGGGGGCGGAGGCCACAGTGAGGGGATCGAGGAAGATACCGCCTGCGCGCTTGGCGGCATAGTCGGAATTTACCCGGCAGAGGGCGGCGTCGAGCTCTGCGGCGAATGTTGCCAATGATCCGGGGGCTCGGCTAAATTCAATGATCCAGTGATGGCGTCCTCGCCGACCGGAGGCGGCATAGACGGGCCCGGCGGTGAAGTTGGCCACGGCACAATCGAGCCTCCGGCAGGTCTCCTCGATGGCCCTGTCGGCATTATGGACCATAAGCTCCTCGCCGAAAGCGTTGATGAAAGCCTTGGTGCGTCCGGCAATGGTAATCTTCAGGGGCGCTACCGACTCCACCCTGACTGTGTCGCCGATAGGATAGCGCCACAGGCCGTTGGCGCTCGTGATAATAAGCTCATATACCTCGCCGGGGGTTACCTTCCAGGCCGGAAGAGGCTCGGCTCCGGGGGAGTCCAATGGTCGGAACTCATAGAAAGTCCCGTGGTCGAGAAGCAGAAGCATGGCCGGAGAAGAGGGATCGTCCTGGACGGCAAAGAATCCTTCAGACGCATTGTAATTGTCGACATAGTGCATCTTCTCAGGGCGACAGATGGTATTATACTGGTCGCGATAAGGAGCGAAGGCGATGCCTCCATGGAAAAAAACTTCGAGATTGGGCCAGACATCGTGGATAGTCGCGGCCCCGGTCTGCTCCATTACGCGACGCAGGAGGGTCATAAACCATGACGGGACGCCTGACAGCCCCGTGATGTCTTCGCCTACCGAGGCGCTGACAAGGGCGGGGAGCTTCCGATTCCAGTCGGCCATGAGGGCCACCTTGCGCGAGGGGACCCGCAACAGATTGACAAGCGGATTGATGCGGCGGATGAGAGTGGCCGACAGATCGCCCACGTGTGTGCCGGCGGGGAGATGGTCAAGAGTGGAGGCGAAGCTACCTCCGAGGATGAGGTTTTTGCCCGCAAAGAGGCGCGAGGCGGGGTTGGAGGCCAAGTAGTGGGCCACCACCTCTGCGCCTCCGGCATAGTGGCTAAGACTGAGGGAGGCATCGGTGACGGGGATATATTTCGAGCGGCCGTCGGCCGTCCCGCTGCTCTGGGCATACCACCTGCAACGGCCCGGCCAGAGGATATCGCGCTCGCCGCGGATCATGGCCATCACCATAGGGCGGAGAGTCTCATAGGGCGTGACGTCGACACGCCCGGCAAAGGCTTCATAGCTCCTGATGGAGCGATAGTCGTGGTCAAGGCCCCAGCGCGTCGATGCAGCCCGGCTGATGAGGCTGCTGAGGACGCGTCGCTGAGTGGTCTCGGGCAGGGCGCTCCAGCGGCGGGCAGCCTCCACACGACGATTGAAAAATGGTCGGACAAGGGGGGTGAAGTCAATCATAGCGCCAAAATTAATGAAAAAAGCTCTATTACGGCGCCCCACTCCTATTATATATAGGAAAAATCATTAACTTTGCCGCGCCGAGAGCCCCAAGGGCTTATCATTCATCCCCCCACTCTCACTCCACCAGCCAATGACGCAGCAGCAATCGACCCCCTCCCCCGCCTCGGCCTCCCAGGCCGAGAAGTGGACCGAGATAGAGCACCTCCCCGAATGGGACGAGGACTTCTATGACGTCTACACCGCCCGGAAATATGGCAAGTGGGTGATGCTCAAGACCCTCAAAGAGCAATATAAGGCCGACCCCCGCTTCCGCTCGATCATCGAGAAGGAATTTGACGTGCGCTATAATCTTGCCCACCCCAACATCATCATGATCAACGATCTCGAGGAGGTGCCTGGAGTGGGGCTGAGCATCATCACCGACGACGTTTATGGCCGCTCCCTGCGCAAGATCATCGACTCGGGCGAAGTGAAGCCCTCCCATCTCGACAAGGTGATGCACCAGCTCATCGACGCCATAGAGTATATCCAGACCAACCACCTCGTCCACTCCCCCATCCGCCCCGAGACCATCATCTTCACCGAAAACGTCGAAAACCTGAAACTGATCGATGTGGGGTTTGACCAGCGCGAGACCCTCACCCCCGCCGATGCCTCCGAAGACATCTTTGCCTTCGGCATGGTGCTCAAAGAAGTGTTGGCCAAACTGCCCGGCGCCCCGGGGTGGCTCAACAAAGTAGCCGACCGGTGCACTGACCCAGACCCGTCGAAGCGCTATCGCGACGTGATGGCTCTGAGGCTGGCCCTCAACCGGCGCAACGACCGCAAGCTCTATATGGCCGTCATCATCTTCCTGATGGCCGTCATTGCTCTCATAGTGTGGTTTATGTCGCCCTTTGCACCGACAGTGCCGGTCAGATGAAGCACGTCTCCTCACCCCTCCCCCCACTACCCTCATCAACAGACAATTATGGCAATAGAAATACGCGAAGTGGAGCTCACCAAGAGCGCCATCAAGAAATTCATAGAGTATGGCAACAGCCTCTATAAGGGCAACGACTGCTATGTCCCCCCGCTGCTCTTTGACGAAGTAGACGCCCTCCTCCCCGGCAAAAACCCCGCCCTCGACTTCTGCGACCACAAGCTCTTCATGGCCTATCGCGACGGGCGGCCGGTAGGGCGCATCGCTGCCATCATCAACCGCAACCTCAACGAGGCCACCGGCAAGAAAGAGGCCCGCTTCGGCTGGATAGAGTTTGAAGACGACGACGAGGCTGTAGATGCCCTTATGGACGCAGCCGAGAACTGGGCCCGCAGCAAGGGGATGACCGAGATGATCGGCCCCATGGGCTTCACCGACCTCGACCATGAGGGAATGCTCACCTTTGGCTTCGACGAGCTCGGCACCATCGCCACCATCTATAACCATCCTTACTATCCGGATCAGATCAAGCGCCGCGGCTATGTCAAGGATGCCGGGTGGGTGGAGTTTCGCATGACCGTCCCCGACAGTGTCCCGGAGAAATATCAGCGCATCGCCGACATCGTCCGTCGCAAATATGGCCTCGAAAACCTCCATTTCACAAATATCAAAGCCTTGGCCGATGAATTTGGCCGGCCCCTCTTCCACCTTATTAATAAAGCCTATAGAGACCTCTACGGCTACGCCCAGCTGACCGACAAGCAGATCGACTACTATATAAAGCACTATCTGGGCGTCCTGAGGCTCGACTGCATCAGCGTCATCGTCGACAAAGACCGGCGGCTGGTCGGGGTAGGCATCTCGATGCCCTCCCTCAGCCGCGCCTTCCAGAAGAGCGGAGGCAAGCTCTTCCCCTTGGGATGGGTCCACATGCTCCGCGCCCTCAAAGGCCACAACGACATCGTAGACCTGATGCTCATCGCCGTAGAGCCTGAATATCAGAGCAAAGGCGTCAACGCCCTCCTCTTTGCCGACCTGCTGCCCAACTATATCCGCAACGGCTACAAATATGCCGAGAGCAACCTTGAGCTCGAAGACAACAACGCCGTCCAGGCCCAATGGCAATATTTTGAAAACCGCCTCCACCGCCGCCGCGAATCCTATCGCCGGAAGCTCTGACTCGCCGCCACACACCTATCACCGGCCCCACACCACAAAGCGCCTCCCCACCCTCAGGGGGGCGCTTTGACTATCTATCAGAATATCTTTCATATCCATCTGACTCGCTGCCGGGGCGCCACATTGCCGCAGCTCACCGAAACTATTCATCAAATTGTGTGTTGTAACGATAGAAAGGCACATTCCTCACACCCTTTATCTTACAATGCACACACGGCCACGGACCATAACCATATCCCGGCTCCTGATCATTCTGCTGCTGACATTCATCACCGCCTCCGGAGCCCCCGCCGCCGCCCAGATGCCCATCCATCTGAGCGTCAGCCCGGCCGTTGAGCCCGACAGCGCCGACGTAGCCCGCCTTTCAAAGCATCACTTCTGGAGGGCTTCGGCCACTGTGGTGGGTCTCAACACGAGCCTCTGGGCCTTTGACCGCTATGTGCTCCATGGCGATTATGCCTATATCTCCCCCAAGACCATAGCCTCAAACTTCCGCCACGGCTTCAAATGGGACAACGACAAGATGGAGACCAATATGTTTCTCCACCCCTACAATGGCTCCCTGTTCTATAATGCCGGACGCTCCAACGGATATTCATTCTGGGGGAGCAGCCTCTTTGCCCTCGCAGGCAGCGCCCAATGGGAGCTGCTGATGGAAAACGAATATCCCTCGACCAACGACATCATAGCCACTCCCATCGGCGGCATGGCAATAGGTGAGGTGACCTATCGCATCAGCGACATCATCACCGACGACCGCTCCTGGGGCTGGGAACGGGTTGGGCGCGAGGTAGGTGCATTTATCGTCTCTCCGGTGCGCGGCCTGACGCGCCTTATCAACGGCGACGCCATGACACGACGGCTCACCCCGGGACGCCGCTTCGGCATCCCTGACATTGGCCTCGAAGTGTCGTCGGGTGCACGTATACTCTCTTTTGGCAACCGCGGCACAAGCGACAATCGCTTCGGCGCCACAATAGAGCTCAATCTCGAATATGGCAATCGCTTCGAGTCACAGCACGTAGGCCCCTATGACTACTTCACCCTCAAGGGCGCCCTGGCCTTAGGCAAGCGGGAGCCCTTCCTCTCCCAGCTCAATATAATGGGCCGACTGATGAGCACCGAGCTCCGCGACACCCCCACCTCAAAACTCTCCCTCGGCCTCTATCAGCACTTTGACTACTACGACACCGACACCCTCTCGATACGCACCGACAAGTGTCCCTACAAGCTCGCCGTCCCGGCGTCAATCGGCGGCGGCCTGCTCTATCGCCACTCCTTCTCCCCCGGCACCACTGCCGACGCCTTTTTCCACGCCAACGGTGTGATCCTCGGAGGCATCCTCTCTGACCACTATCTCCTCGATGAGCGCAACTACAACCTCGCTTCAGGCTTCTCCGTCAAGGCCGGTGCCCACTTTGTCATGGGCCACGACCGCCTCGCCCTGTCGCTGTCTCACGAGCTTTACAGCCTCTACACCTGGAACGGCTATGAACGGGGCACCGACCTGAGCCGCGCCAACCGGCGGACACTCAACAGCCAGGGCGACAACTCCAATGCCCTCTTCGGAGTGACCGACCTCAACGTCAGTCTCCGGGTGGCTCCCCGACTATATTTCACTACGGGGCTCACCCACTATCTCCGCGCCACCCACTATCGCGACTATCCCGACCTCTCATCCTCGGCCCTCGCCGCCCGAGTGATGCTCACCTATAAGCTCTGACCTCTCAGCCCCGATAACAGTCAGCGGCAGGATAGTCTCTCCGATAAACGGGGAGAGACCATCCTGCCGCTTTTAAGGCTTTATTGAGTGACGATATCAGAAGACGCCGTCGCTCTCCATCTTCGGGGCCTCCTCCTTGATTACATTGGGAGCCTCGAGACCATAATTATGCTTGCTGTTGAGCACCTTGAGCCACACACCAAAGATAATGGCCAATACACCAAACGAGGCGAAGATGAGCATCGGGATGCGGTAGCCGCCAGTAGCGTCAAGGGTCTCGCCGATGAGCAGGGGCACCAGGCAGAGGCCGATATTCTGTATCCAGAAAATAAGGCAGTATGCTGAGCCGAGGATGTTGGCATCAATAATCTTAGGCACTGACGGCCAGAGCGCCGCAGGCACCAGAGAAAACGACACTCCGAGGATGAGGATGAGCGTCACGGCGAGCCATACTGTCGGGACAGCCGGCAGCAGAAGGGCGAAGCAGAGGTGGCAGGCCGTCATGATCACTGCACCGATGATGAGCATCGTAGCCCCATGGCCCTTATAGTCAAGAAACGCTCCGAGGAAAGGCGTCAACACCATTGCAAGAATGGGGAACACACTGAAGAGCCTGGCAGCCATCTCGGCACTCACATTGAGAGTCTCCTGGACATAGTTGGGAGCATAGCGCTGGAAGGGGAAGATGCCGCTGTAATAGAGCACACAGAGCATTGCCACGAGCCAAAACATCTTGCTGCGCAGTATCTTGCCCAGGTCGGAGAGGTGAAATTCCTCATCGGAGCCCCCTGTGCCCCCGGAAGCGCCTTCAGCGGCCAGCTCGCGGTCGAGGCGCGTATCCATAAAGGTGAAGACAATATATGATATGAGACCTATAAGGAGGAGAGCCGTGCAAAATGCCACGGGAGCCACTATCGACTGGTCAAACATATTGGATATCAGCGGCGAAATCCACATCACGGCAAAGACACCCAGGCGGGCTATCGACATCTCTACGCCCATTGCCAAAGCCATCTCCTTGCCCTCAAACCATTTGGCGATGGCCTTTGACACCGTGGTGCCCGCCATCTCACAGCCGCAGCCAAAGATCATGAAACCAAAAGAAGCCATCTTGGCGCTGCCGGGGAAGGAGGTCCACCAGCTGTCGAGCCACTGGCAGAGAGCCGTGGTCTCAAACCATTGGCTGACGCCCACGAGTTTAATCCCCGCGCCGATGACCATCATCGAGGCCGACAGCAGGCCCGTGAAGCGGATGCCCATCTTGTCAAGGATGATGCCGGCAAAAATCAGGAAGAAAAAGAAGACGTTGA
>CAZAUV010000126.1:0-6829 GCA_964488335.1 uncultured Bacteroides sp. | reverse complement strand
GCGGATGGCCGCCTTGATCTTTTCTTCGTTATAGCCCACGACGCGGCCGTCGCGCTTTACAACTGTCTGTATCATCTGAGGATTGGAGGGGAAAAGGGGAGGGATGTAGATTTAAGAATGTGAGAGGATTGTTGCCCGGGCCGGGAGGCGAAGGCGGTGCAAAGATAATCCAAAATGCCCGGATTGGGAAATAAAGTCGGCTTAAAAGTTATCAACAATTTTTCAAAATTGACAACAATTGAGGCTGTCTCTAATAGCTAAAATAAGCTAAATCAGGGTGTTGGTGTTTCGAATTGGGAAACTTTGGCGACGTCGACGATTACGGAAGTTGATGAATCTGTGGATCAGAAGCGTGTGCCGACCACAAGGGTCAGTAATTGAGTGGAATAGAAAAAAGTATAGTTGGCTGAGTAATTGACAAAGCCTGTGAAGCGACCCTCGAGAGATGCGAAGAGCGATTTATTATTATAGACGAGAGCCCCTTTCATGCCGAGGTTTGTCGAGAGCATATCCTGGATTTTACGCTTTTTGTAGTTGTCGGTCGATGTGTGTTTATATCCGATGAAGGGGAGGGCGGTGATGTTGAATAGCCATTTGCGGGGCCTGAGCACCCAATTGTAGCCGTAGCCTCCGAGGAGGCAGTAGTCGGTGTATTTGATGTCGTAGCGGGTCTCGAGCGAGGGTAGAGCCTCGAGCATATCGGGGGGGAGGGTCGAGAAGTCGAGGGCCATATTGTGGCGATCGTAGCTCAGGCCGAGAATCCAGGAGCCGGAGCTCTTGAGCTGATATTTGGAGAAGCAAAAGGCAGCTGCCTGTGAATATTGCTGATTATTGAAGAGATAATAGAGCTCGAGGTGGGAGTCGGCAACGTTGATGTCGTTAAACTTATAGTCGAGCCACCGGCCATCGCCGTAATTGCCGAAGCGGCGTATCTTGGTGCCCCCCTCAACGCGCTGATACCAGTAATCAAAGGCAAACCGGGAGCATGTGAAATTGAGGTCAAAGCGGTGGCGCGACTTCATGTCGGCGCTATAGTTATTGAGATTGAAGGTATATCCTGCGCTGACTGCCATGAAGGAGAGATGGATGCCGATGTCATCATAGAGGCGCGAAGTGATGTGGACCGACGACCGGTCAGCCAGCTCCATGATATACGTCCTCATCCAGAGCTCGTTTTTTGCCTGGAGCTTCCAGTTTTTGCCGGTCCCCACGACGTATGTCGAGTCATAATGATTAAAGAGATAATTCCCGAGGTTATACACCTTGAGGGCGAAGCGGGGGAAGGCGGGATAGTCGATGCGGGGGTCGTTGATATGGAAACCGGAATTGATGAGGCGGTCCACCCAGTTGCGTCCGCGCAGGGGAGGGAGGGAGTCGGAGTATCCGGCGAGAGCCACGGCTTGGGCGCGCTCGAGCAGGGAGAGGGAGTCGGGCAGAAGCTCCTCGGGCGGCATGATGAGGCCTGAAGGCTCATTGGCCGCCGCGGCAAGGGCGGCGGCAGTCATCACAAGGGCTAATATCATCTTCCTCAGTATCATCATTTTCGTCAGGATCTTTGAATGTCGGCGAGGATGGCCAGTGCTTCGGGCCGACCGGCGTTGACCAGCTCGGGGAAATGGGCGTCGGAGTTGACCACTATGGGGATGTCGGCCCGGAGCAGGTCTTCCCACCACTCAGCGGAGGGGAAGAAGCGTCCGGTGGCAGCATAGGCTTTGGTGTTGATTTCCGCTGCAATACCGGCGGCGGCAATGGCATCTATGATGCGCCTGATGCGGGCCTTATACCATGGGGCGCGGTCGATGCCGGGCTCCACGGTGGATGCGTTATAGCCTATCTTGTCAAAGTGGCCGATGATGTCAAAGCCTCCCCCTGCGATCATTGCCTCTGTCTGATCAAAGAAGGTGTCAATGACATAGTGCAGGTCGCCGTCAAATCGCTCGGCCAGATAGCGGGCGAAGCGCTCAGGGGAGCCGTCGACATCGGTAAAGCCACCCTTCAGGTCGGGGATGAAATGGACCGAGCCTATGCGGTAATCGAGCGGGAGGCTCCGGAAAAATGGTGTCGCGGGGCCCCAGTCGGGAGAGAGATAGTCAATCTCCATTGACAGGAGCACCGCCATCCGGCCCCGATAAAGCTCTTTGAGCATCGCCCCCTCAGTAAGATACTCTCCTACCGCCTCCCGGGCCATATTGCAGGGGGAGGCGATGGGGATAGGGGAGTGGGGGGATAATCCATAGTGGGTCATACCCGCCTCCGCAGCCGCGTGGGCCATGACATCGACCGCAGCCCTGCCGTCACACCACTGGGTGTGGCTATGCAGGTTGTAAGGCCTGTCGGGGCGCAGCTCGGCGAGGATGAGGCTGAAGGCTGGGGTCATGGGGCGGGATCAGATTGAAGCGTTGGCTATGAGAGATGCTGCCGTGGTCCGGCGAAGGAAGCGGGCAAACAGGATAGTGAAAATCAGGGCTACGGCTCCGCCGGCGGTGGCGGCGGTGGCTATGGGGAGGCCGAAGCCTTCGGGCGATGGGGCATAGAGGAGATAAGAGGTGCACACCACCGTCATAAACAGGGCCGGGATAAATGTGATTATCCACGCCATGCGGTGACGGGCCAGATAGACCGTGACAGCCCAGAGGGTGAAGACAGCCAGGCTCTGGTTGGCCCAGGCAAAGTAGCGCCAGAGGACATTGAAGTCAATAAACATCAGGAGGGTCACGATTGCAAAAATCGGAATGGTGATCATCAGGCGGGAGCCTATCGATTTCTGCTTAAGCCGGAATGTCTCGGCTATGATGAGGCGGGTGGAGCGCAAGGCGGTGTCGCCCGAGGTGATAGGGGCGGCCACCACTCCGAGGATGGCGAGGATGCCCCCTAAGGTCCCGAGCCATGAGATGGATATGTCGTTGACAAGGGTTGCAGCCCCGCCCGCATGGGTAGAGAAATATTCGGCCAGTCTCTCATATCCTCCGGTGAATGCGATGGCGGCGGCTGCCCAGATGAGAGCCACAATGCCTTCGGCCACCATGGCGCCGTAGAAGATGGGGCGCGCGAGCTTCTCGTTGGTCAGGCAGCGGGCCATCATAGGGCTCTGAGTGGCGTGGAATCCGGATAGGGCACCGCAGGCGATGGAGACAAACATCATCGGGAAGATGGGATTGGAGGAGTGGGATGTAAAGCCGTCGGTAAATGATGCGGGGATGGTCACCGACGGGTCGAAGAGCATCACTCCCATGATGCCGGCTGCCATAAAGAGCAGCGCTATGCCGAAGAGGGGATAGAAATTGCCTATCACCTTGTCGATGGGCAGGAGGGTGGCCAAGAGATAGTAGACAAAGATAGCCACCACCCAAAACCATTTGTCAAGATAGGAGGGGGTGAGCTCGGCGATGATAGTGGCGGGGGTGGAGATAAACACGGCTCCGACAAGGATGAGGAGCACGCATGAGAAGACCGTCATCACCCGCTTGACGTTGACGCCGAGATTGCTCCCCACTATCTCGGGGAGAGAGGCCCCCCCGGAGCGGATTGACACCACTCCCGAGAGGAAGTCGTGGACGCCGCCGGCAAAGATGGTGCCGAAGGTGATCCACAGGAACGCCGCGGGGCCAAACATGATGCCCATGATGGCGCCGAAGATGGGGCCGAGGCCGGCGATGTTGAGAAACTGTATGAGGAAAGCCTTCCAAGCGGGCATGGGCATATAGTCTACGCCATCGCGATGGGTGTCGCAGGGCATGGGACGCTTGGGATCTGTGGCCACGATGCGGTCAACGATCAGGCCATAGACAAAATAGCCCAGGATAAGTATTGCGAGAGATGTGAGGAAAAGGGTCATCGGGAGAGAAAAATATTAATCAGAGATAATTGCAGAAGAGTAAGAGGTCTTGGTGAAAATGATATTATATTAAGGCCTTAGTTGCCGGTTTCGAGGCGGATGATGTTGTTGAGGCTCTCTTTTATCCTGGCGCGGAGGGCCGGGAGGGAGCGCTCTGTGGCGAGAATGTCGGGTGCAACATTGGTGCGCCCCGATGCGTAGGCGCTACGCAGCGATGCCAGCCGGGCCTCTTCGTCGGCGAGCTTGGCGCGGAGGTCGACCCATTGGCGGACCTCGCGGCGCGCACTGCTGCTCTTGAGATCCTTAAGCGACGTGATGATGCCGCGACCGGGAATCGACAGGCTGAAATCGTCGGCCGTGGCTGAGGTCTTAGAGCCGGCGGCGGGAAGTGAGAGGAGCGCTGAGTAGTCGGCTCCGGCGGGTTGTGTGGCGCGGAAGTCGGTCAGGCGGGCCAGCGACGTGATGTTTTCATCGCCGGAAGGATAGTTGACGCGCAGCTCGTTGGGGATGAAGCGATAGATGGTGATGGTGTCGCCCGAGGGATGGTTGCGGTCGGTGCCCCACCAGCCGGTGCCTGTGGCCTCGTCGATGGCAAGGAGGTAGTCGTTGGCCGGAGAGTTATATGGCATACCCATGTTCTGGGGCTGAAGAAACTCCGAGCCGTTGCGGCGGGTGAAGACAATATCGAGGCCGCCGAGGGATATATCCGGATTGTCGGTGGCATAGTAGAGAGTCACTCCATCGGCCATAAGGAAGGGAAACAGATCATCCGATCCGGGAGCGCTGAGCTCCGTATGGAGCAGCGGGGGCTCAGCCGAGCCGTCGGCCAGGATCGAAGCCTCGGCGATGACTGTATGGCCGGCAGTGTCGGGCATGGCCCAATACATTGTCAGGCCGCTCTCGGTGACATATACCGGCGACCCCTCGGAAGCCTCGACGCTCCGGGGAAGAGTTGAGGCCGGGCGGAGGGCACCGGCGGCTGGATCGAGACGGTATGCTTCAAAAAAACGCTCTGCGCCGACAGAAATGGAGTCGATGATGACAATTTTCTCCACCCGGTCGAGCATCAGACGCCCGCGCTCGGCCACCTCTGCCAATTGATCAATCTCGGCTTCGGTCACCTCGGCGCTCCCTTTGGCGGGGAGGGCGTCGGAGGCTTGCTCGGCAAGCTCGATGGCTTCGTCAAACTGATAGGCATTGAAGGCCGCCTGTGCCCGGTGAAACAGCTCGGCGGCGCTCTCGCGCTTGGCCTTGGCCTTGCGGGGAGTGGCGGCTGAAATGCCAGGGGCTGAAGCGGCGAGGATGGCGAGTATTATAAGGATTGACAGTTGCTTCATAAGAGGCATGATGGGGATGAGAGATGAGGGTGGAGGGTCAGCGCATGGCGGCTCTGCGCCACACGATGACTGCGATTATCGAATAAAGGATATTGGGAATCCACATAGCCAGCATTGGCGACGTGAGGCCGCTTACGGCAAATGAGGATGTGACGGTCATAAAAAGGATGTAGCTGAACGACAACACCAGGCCGATGCCAATGTTGAGGCCCATACCTCCCTTGACTTTCCGCGATGAGAGCGACATGCCTATGATGGTCAGGATAAAGGCCGCTGCGGTCATGGCAAACCGCTTGTGGTATTCGATCTCAAAGTTTTTGATATTGGCCACTCCGCGCTCTTTCTGCCGCGATATATATTCGCTCAGGGCCGGGGAGGTCATCATCTCCTGATCGTTTTTGGAGATGAGGAAGTCGCGCGGCTCCATGGCTATGATGGTGTCGAGGCGGCGCCCGCGGGTGATTATCTCGCGGTTGCCCTCGAGAGTGCGTATCATATAGTCGCGTATCTGCCAGCGATGGAGGGTGTCGTAGTGGATGGTGTTGGCTGTCAGTCGGCTGATGAGTTTCTTGTCTTTGAAGCTCTCGAGCGAAAACTTATATCCTGTCTTGTTTTTATTATCGTAGCGCGACATATAGGCTATCTCGCCCTTCTCCACCTGGAGCTGAATGTTGGCGCCATATTCTACACGTTTGTTTCTGACATAGGTGTTGGTGTAGTCGATGCGCTTGACGTTGGCCGGCGGGATGATGTAAGCCGAGAGAATATATGTTGCAAGGGCTATCACGGCGGCCGAAATCATATAAGGCCTCATCAGTCGCCTGAAGCTCATACCCGACGACATCATGGCTATTATCTCGCTGTTGCCTGCCAGCTTGGAGGTGAAGAAGATGACCGCGATGAAGGTAAAGAGGGGGCTGAACTGATTGGCGAAGTAGGGGAGGAAGTTGAGGAAATAGTCAAAGAGGGTGGCCTTAAGGGGCGCCTTGAGGAAGGCGTCGAGCTTCTCGTTGACATCAAACATCACTGTGATGGCCAGTATCAGGAGGATGGCGAATATATATGTCCCGAGAAACTTGCGGATGATGTAACGGTCGAGAATCAGCAGCCGGGCCCACTTGGGCCACTTCCGGGGCAGACGGAAGCGGCTCGCCGTGCGCTTAATGCGGTTTAAGCCGGGGATGCTGATTTTTGGACGTTTCATATATGCGGGAGAGGGGTCAGAGGCGTCGCGAGATGCGTTCTATCATGGCCGGCTTCCAGGTGGCGAAGGTGCCGTCGAGGATATGGCGGCGGGCCTCACCGACGAGCCAAAGGTAAAAGGCTAAGTTGTGGATCGATGCTATCTGGAGAGCGAGGAGTTCGCCGGCGATGAATAGGTGGCGGACGTAGGCGCGGGAATAGGCGTGGTCAACGAAAGATGTCCCCGAGGGATCGAGCTCGGTGAAGTCGTCGGCCCATTTCTTGTTACGCATATTCATAATGCCTTCCGATGTGAAAAGCATGCCGTTGCGGCCGTTGCGGGTGGGCATCACGCAGTCCATCATATCCACTCCGCGGTCAATCGCCTCGAGGATGTTGGCGGGGGTGCCCACGCCCATGAGGTAGCGCGGACGGTCGGCGGGGAGTATCTCGTTGACCACCTCGATCATCTCAT
>CAZAUV010000125.1:0-6837 GCA_964488335.1 uncultured Bacteroides sp. | reverse complement strand
GCCCATTAGTTCCCGAAATGTGATACCGGTTTGATACCATCGTGTGATACTTTTTTCCAAAATGTGATACCACCCCCTCCCAATGAAAATATATCCCTACCCCAAATTACGATTTGTGTTTGATCGCAAAAAGGGGTGTCACCGCCGAAACACTCTCGGGCCCATACCCGAGTGTGAAAGGCGTTGACTCAGGAATATCGAAAAATAGTGGCCTTATGTAGGATGGATGAGTTGCTGTGGATAAGGCGACGAGCCGACCCGCTGAAGCTGAAACAGACGGCTAAGGCTACGGCCTCAAAGTTCCAAACCCGGTCGGGGCGTCAGTGGCCGACGGCGCGGTTGCCGATAAGTGAAGAATGAACCTATCGACAACCACGTGCCGGGCCGTGCGCCCCGACCGTAGCGGGCGTAAAAAAGAGGGCACCCTTTATCGGATGCCCCCTCAATTACTTACTGGGACTCTCTATGCCATCGTCTTTTTTCTGCTGCTGTTGCTGCTTAGCCATCTCTTTAGCATAAGACTGCGCTCCAAGCATCACTAAACTGGTAACAACAGCGAATAAGCCAATGAAGCAGAGTACAATCATTCCTGCCATAGCTTTCTGTTATTTAATTTTACAATATATCGTGTATGCCGTTAATACGCATACTATTATTACGGCTGCTCCCACCAACCCCGCCACAGCTTTTGAGCTGATAGACGAGAATGCAACGGAGAGAATGATGACTGTAGCAACGTATTTGGCTACGTCAAGGAACCATTTCCCCAACTCTTTGAGGAAATCAGGGTTGAAGTCGTTGACAAAGGTAAACAACTTTTGATTAAGAAACAATTTTATTTTTGAAAGGGTTGCCATATTATGAAATAATTAGCACAGATGGTCTAAGTTTTGTCTCTTTTGGCGGTGAATTTCTACAAGTTGACCTGGATGTTAGTGTTAAAGAATGTTAATTATTGGGGGGGGTGATTTTTTGGCGCTATCTTTGGAACGTGTTATACTCCAATCTTTGAGGGCTTTCTGCCCTATGGACCGAGCTTCAGAAAATTAAACAATATCATTCATCACAATACCTTAAAAGACCTTATGAGAAAACTCTTACTCATCCTTGCGGTCATCCTCTCCGCGTCGGGCTTCGCCACCCACGCGCAGACTACCGCCCCGCCTATATCAACGAAAGAGAATCCTACCTATTGCATTATAGAGAATGTAAGACAAGGATGGTATGTATATGCGCCTGAGGCCGGTGCTACTCCTGCAGAGACTAATGATTTGAATCAAAATATTGAATGGATTTTCTTAGCTGCAACAGCTGAAAACATTCCCTCGTCGGTAACTCCGGTCTACATATATAGCCCTTCTCTTAAGTCTTATCTTCTCCATGGGGAAGAAGCGGGAGGACATCCCGCTACCAGTCAGGCTGAAGCAGAGGCCTCAACTGATGCTATTTGGTACTTATTATATAATAGCACCACCGCTTATATTTCCGTAACGAGCCCTACACAAACCGAATCGGGTAGCTTGCAGTATGGCAATAACGCTCTGCTCTGTGACAATAGTCATAATTTATTAAAATGGAATGGCACAATTGATTCGGGCAACCAATGGAAAATTTATACCGAGGACCAATTTCTTGAGTCATTCAAAAATCTGAGCTCTGATTATAATGCACCGGCAATCTATCCGACTTCAGCGGTTGCAACAGCTCAAACCGAACTATCCGGATTTACACCGGCCGGGGCGACTCTTTCTGACAAGATTAATTCGATAAACACAAAAAAAGAAGAGTTGATATCTACTCTTTTCCAGTCTGTCAAAGCCTCTCAATACGTCACTCTACAATGTAATAACAACTGGTATCTTGGCTTTAACGGATCAAATCCCGCTCCTAAGCAAACCCTTGTTGGACAGGATGTATGGGCACTGATAAAGGACGGCACATCTTTCAAACTGCAAAATGCCTCCTCCGGGCAATACATTTCCACTCAGGAGTATAACAGTCAATACGGAGTCTCCGACAATTCTGCTAATGCGTTATTATTCAATATCGTTTCTAATGGCTCAACAACAGAAAATAGAGTGCAGGTTGTGGACCCGACCAATTCAAATAACTCGCTCCATATGAGCGGCACTACCTACGTTTTCTGCTGGAGTGCAAGTGCCGATAATTCATGGTGGACAATTGCTGATGTAGAGACTCCTACCTCATTAAATATTTCCGGTGACTCTCAGACTGCTCTCGGTAAGACAAATCAGCTTACAGCTACCGCAACTTATGCTGACAACTCTTCGGCAGCTACACCGTTAGTGATTTGGACGTCAAGCGATGACAACATTGCTTCTGTTGATGAAAACGGATTAGTTACAACGGCATCCCTCGGTAATGTGACTATCACTGCTAAAGCCGCAGCCGGAGATGCCTCTGCGACATTCCAACTTGAAGTAATAGAAACATTAGAGGCTACCAAAGAAACAGCCAATAGCATTCTTGATGAATGGGCCCCCCGCACTGCTATGGGTATTATAAGCTCAGAAGCTATCTCCGCAGCCCGGGCTGCTGTAACAGAAGCAACCACTATTCAAGCTGTTAAGGATGCTGTCATTGACTGCGCCAAGACGGCTGACGGTAAAGTTGTAACTCTTCGTTCGGGTAATGGTGTCAACGGCCTCTATATTTATCTTAATGATAATAATGGGGCACAGGTTTATTCTTCCGGAAATACAACTCCTGCGCTTAACAAACTGTGGGTGGTCGGTGCTAATCCAACCTCTCTTGACGATGTTAACTTCATTACCCTGAAGAGTTATGAGGGTAATCATTATTGGGCCGGTCCCCTTGACGCATCGGCTCCATACTCCATCGCAACCACGACAACAGAAGCTGACGCTGTCAAGATACAGTTAGTATTTGGTAAAAACAACGCCGCCGACAAAGACGATGACTTTATTGGGCTAACATGGGAAGGCCTCGGAAGCGCAGGGTCCAATATGCTCAACTTCCATGGAGGAGAATCCCATTTAGCCACTTGGGATAACGCTTCAAATAATAAATTCTCAAGTGGTTCGGCATGGGTGTTCGAGGAGATTGTGCTGCCTGAGGAGATTTCTTTTGACCCGGCCACCACTATGGTTGTGCCCGGCGCCACTCTGACACTTACTCCGACCATCACGCCTGAGAATGTGACTGCAGGCTGGGGCGATCTCACCTGGGCAACCTCCGATGACGAGGTCGCTACTGTCGACAATGGTGTTGTTACCGGCGTGGCTGAGGGCCATGCTACCATCACCGCCACTTCGGCCCTCCTCCCCTCCGTAGCCGCAACTGTTAACGTCACCGTAGCGAAAGAGCATTATACCGTTGACTTCGACGGAGAGGCCACTCTCGCCATGACCACGGTTGACAACGATACGCGTGTGATTGTCAGCATCAACAAGGCCGGCGCAAGCGAGGATGATGAGACCGCAGCCTACACCGGCGAGTGGACCGCTACCCTCGTGAAGAAAATTGACAGCGGCACTACAATATCGGTCGGGGACAAGATTGAGAAGGGCAATGGCTCCGTGACTATCTCTCGCCTTGAGGCCGGCTCCTACACCCTGACCATCAATCCCGTGGATGAAGCCACGACTTCCTTCTCAGACAACACCCTGCCCATCACCGTCACAGCTGTCCTCTCCATCAATCAGATTACCAATCCGTCGACTGCCATCCAGCTCAAGGCTGGTGAGAGCGGCAATGCCATCTTCACTATCATCACCAACGCAGGCTCAATAGCCCCCACCGTTGATGATATCACGGTGACTGAATCCGGCGTAACGGTTGACGACAGCTCGGTAACCGTTACTCCCAAAACTGATGCCGAGGGCAATGCTATTGGTCAGTATACCGTCACAGTGCCCTTCACCACCCAAGAAGCTACCACAGCCGAAAACCCCACCAAGATCACGATTTCCATCGCTGTCGGCGACGCCACCTCTTCAGCTACCGCCAACATCTCAGTGAAGCCCGCCGACGCGCCTCACTACAATGTAGCCTTCTCAGGGGATGCAATCGTAGATAATAAGGTGACCATCGAGGCCGGCAAGAGCGCCGAAGTGACACTCACCTTTACCAACAAGGACGACGGGTCTGCCGCCACCCCCGCCGTAGACGAGCTCATAGCCACTGTCGATGGCGCCGAGGGCGTTACTGCCGAAATCACTGAGAATGAAGGCTCTTACACCCTGACCGTCACCACTACAGCCGCCGCAACTCCCGGCGACTATACCATTGAGATCTCAGCCGACGAAGATGCCCACCACTTCATCATCGAGACCAACTCGCTGGCCGTAGCCGTTATTGCCGCTCCGGTGGAGATCAACGGCATCGCTATCACCACCGAGCCCACTGCGCTGAAAATCGATCTCGCAGCCGACGAAACCGAAGGCTCAGTGAATGTCGAAGGCATGGTAACACCCGAGAATGCTGTCATCCCCGCCGGCGCAACAGTTGCCATAGAAGCCCCGGAGACTCTTCCCGCCGGTCTGACCATAGCCGATATAGACGCTGCCGTAATCACTGATAACGGCACCTTCAGCGCTGTCATCAAGGCAACCGTCGGCGACGACTTTGAATCACCCGAAGATGTTACTTTCGTGGCCACCTACACCTCGGAATTCACCGCCGAGTTTACCGTGACCATCACCAAGGCCGCCGAGCAGCCCGAGGAGCCCAAGGAGCCTGTGATTGACGTGACCGTCCCGACCCCCGCCGAGGGCGAGGAAAATTCCGCTCCGACGGTTGACATCACTCCCGACCCCGTGACCGGCATCCAGAATGTGACCATCGACTTCAACGCCACCCCCGCTCCTGCCGAGGGAGAGACCGAAGCCCGGCCTATCCTCACCGTGGCTCTCCCCTCGAAGGAGGGCACCGAGATTGTCTCCACCGACTACACCATCTCCTATCAGGAGGGCGAAGATGATGAGACCACCTCGAGCGACATCGTCAGCGTGAGCCTCGACGACAATAAGGTGAGTGTCACCGCCACGGGTAGCGCCAAGATAGGCGACATCATCCGCATCATCATCCGCAAGGTCAATCAGGCTCTCAATCACGAGACTCAGTCACTCGCCCTCCTTGAAGAAGACGAGACTCCCGAGACTTCCGACGACGACATCGTGATGATCATCAATGTGACAATCCATGGTGTGGAATTTGTCAACGCTCCCTCCACTGCCACACTCTCCGCTTCCGGCACCGCAGCAGTGACCTTTGAGAACAATATCAGCGTTCCCGAAGACACCGAAGTGACCTTCACCGTCACCGATGCCGACGGCAATGAAGTTAGCTCCGAGACAGCCGCCAAGACCAACAGGGTTGAGTTCACCGGAGCCGGCACATACACCGTGACTCTCGCCGGCGGCAATTATATCGCAGCCAAGACCATCAGCATCAAGAATGCTCCGACCGTGACCGGCATCGAGGCCGTCAACGCCGACGCCGCCTCCGGCAATGCCACCGTCTACGACCTCAGTGGCCGCCGACTGACCCGCGTCACCACAGCAGGCATCTATATCGTCAACGGCGAGAAGACCCTCGTCCGCTGACCCGACAATCCGTAAAAGTCCAGAGAGGCGACCTCCATTCCGAGGTCGCCTTTTTGTTGTCGAGGATAAATAATTAAAAAAAAATCACTACCTTTGTGGCCAGATATCCCCCATCGGGATCACAATCCTCCCACCACCAATCATTACATGAAGAAAACTTCCGCCCTCTATCTCGCCGGCATAGCCGCGGCCACTGCCGCAGCCGGAGCCTCATCCTGCGCCACCTCAAAGGAGGCCGAAGGCCCCGCCAAGCCGATGAACATCGTCTATATCATGACCGACGACCACACGGCCCAGATGATGAGCGCCTATGACACCCGCTATATCTCGACGCCCAATCTCGACCGGATCGCCAACGACGGCGTGAAGTTTCGCAATTCGTTCGTGGCCAACTCCCTCTCCGGCCCCTCGCGCGCCTGCATGCTGACGGGCAAGCACTCCCACACCAACGGCTTCCTCTCCAACGAGACGAGCGTCTTCGACGCCTCGCAGCCCACCTGGCCCAAATATCTCCAGGAGGCCGGCTATGAGACTGCCATCGTAGGCAAATGGCATCTCGAAACCCTCCCCCAGGGCTTCAATTACTGGGAGATTGTCCCCGGTCAGGGCGACTACTGGAATCCCCGCTTCATCAAGCAGACGGGCGACACGGTCGTAGAGCAGGGCTATCTCACCCACATGATCACCGACAAGAGCCTCCACTGGCTCGACTCGGTCCACGACCCTTCGAAGCCCTTTGCGCTGATCATCCACCACAAGGCCATCCACCGCAACTGGCTCCCCGACACGGCCGACCTGGAGCTCTATGAGGATGTGACATTCCCCGTCCCCGAGACATATTTCGACACCTACGAGGGGCGCCCCGCCGCCGCTGCCGCCGAGATGCGTGTGGCCGATCATATGGATCTCATCTATGACCTCAAGATGGACCATCCCGACTCCACCTCGCGACTCAAGGAGACCTACCTCAACTATGTAGGGCGCATGGACACAGCCGAGCGCGCCCGCTTCGAGGCCTTCTATCAGCCTATCCGGGACGAGTTTTTTGCCTCCAACCTCGAGGGTAAGGAGCTTGCCGAATGGAAATATCAGCGCTATATGCGCGACTATGCCAAGGTGGTCAAGAGCCTCGACGACAATGTAGGCCGCGTGCTCGACTATCTCAAGGAGCATGATATGCTTGACAACACCCTCGTGGTCTACACCTCCGACCAGGGCTTTTATATGGGCGAGCACGGATGGTTTGACA
>CAZAUV010000124.1:0-7124 GCA_964488335.1 uncultured Bacteroides sp. | reverse complement strand
ATCTTACCGCAATCTTGACCGCTCCTCCTGGGGCACCTCCATCTGACCTTTTGAGGCGATCCGACAACGACGGCCCACCTTGATGCCAAGGTGGGCCGCGCTATCTTACGCTCCCGCATGTCAGGGGCGGGGAGCGGGGGTGTCTTTGGGTTTGATGCCGGGGAGGAAGCGGAAGAGGTTGCGGAGGGTGTTGAGCTTGCGCTTCATGACGAAGCCGACGCCTGTCTGGGTAATCTCTCCTTCGAGTATTGATTCGTAG
This sequence comes from uncultured Bacteroides sp., assembly GCA_964488335.1. Lineage (GTDB taxonomy): Bacteria > Bacteroidota > Bacteroidia > Bacteroidales > Muribaculaceae > Paramuribaculum. The sequence continues at coordinate 6,865 of CAZAUV010000124.1, read as the reverse complement.
CCGGTGTGGCGGAAGATGCGGACATACATCGAGCCGGAGCGGTTGAGGAGATACTCAAATGAGATGTCGTTGATGAGGTTTTGCGAGAAGTTTTCGTCGGCGTCGGCATCGGTGGAATAGTTGCCGCCGACGATGATCTTGAAGCGGTCGTTGAAGAGATTTTTGGTTATGCGGTAAGAGTAGGAGGTGGCGGTGGATGTGTAGCCTCCCTGGGTCTTGTCGTATTGGTCGATGCCGAAGGTGATGTCTACCCCCTTGATATTCTGGGCCATCCAGGAATTGAGCTGCGATGAGAGGAACGCGTAGAGAGGGTTGCCGGAGAGATTGGCCGAGGCGTGGGTGCCCTGGCCGGTGTAGACGTTGTAAAGCAGGAGGTTCATGGCCTGATTGGCGCGCTGGTCGGCGCTCATGCCCTGGAGCTCGTTCTGTATGGTGATGTCGTCGGGCGACGAGAGGTCGAAGCCCACGTTCATCTGCTCAAGAGTGCCGGTGACATTGAGCGACACGTCGAAGTTGACCAGGCGGGAGTCTTCGCCCGAACGGGTCACATTGGCGCGGAGCTCGTCGTAGGCGTGGATGTTGAGGATGGGATTCATCATGTCGCCGTTGAAGGCCACGTAGCTGCCCTCGCGGAAGTTGAATAGCTTTTCGCTCATCAGCGGGGGAGTGTAGCGCGCGAAGCCCTGGTCGATGTTGAGGCGGCCGGTGAGGCGACCGTCGTTCATCGGGTTGAGGGAGTAGGAAAGGGAGCCCTGAGGCTGGAGCTGGACACGGTTTTTGCCGTCGGAGGAGAGGTCGACCGCAATAGTCGAGCCCGACTGTATGGTCAGGTTGGCGTCGAGGAACATATTGAGCGATGGGGCCACGGAGTCGACCCGGGCGATATATCCGGTGTCGGAAAGGACCACGAAGCGCACCATGTCGCCGGTCGACTGCGACTCAAGGCGGCTCTGGGCATCGGTCATTATGTAGGTGACGTTTGTGCCCGGGAGGATGTCGAGGTCGGCCTTGACGGTGGCGAAGCGCATGTCGCCCCTGATTGAGGCGTCGAGATCGATGAACGCCTTTCCATAGGCCTCGGCGCCGCGGGGGCGCGAGGAGTTGATGATCTGCATATCCGAGGCTGAGAGGGTAAGGTCATAGCTCGGATCGATGAGCGAGCGGGCGTTGACCGTGCCGTCGATGATGAGGGGATTGGCGTTGGCGGCGAGGATGCGGAAGCTGTCGAAGCGCACTATGCCGGAGTCGACAAGCAGCGAATCGGGCGCAAAAGTGAATGTCTGGCCGAGCATCCCTACGCGGCAGGCGGCAGAGTCGAAGGCAATCTTTCCGTTGAAGACCGGCTTGGAGGCCGAGCCGGTGACGGCCATGCGGCCCGAGAGCGATCCGGAGAGGCGGGCATACTCGCGGGGGAGGAACGGATTGGCCACGGCCAAGGGGAAGCGTATCATCTTGAGGTCGAGGAGAAACGGGTCGGCAGCCGTCGTGTCGTTGAGCGCGCCGCGGGCGGTGATGACCTTTACGGAGTCAACGGCGAGGGCCACGTCGGCCGTGAGAGTGCCCGCGCGGGAGTTGGCTATGTCGAGGTCGAGGTCAAATGATCCTACGCGGTCGCGGCCGTAATAGAGCTCGGTCAGGGAGGCGTTGCCGCTTCCGGTGATTTGATCGCGGTCGAGATGGAAGCGGAGGTCGGCGCCGAGGTCGCCCTTGACGGGCGGTGCAAATGGGGATATTGCGAGCCAGTCCTGGATGTGGATTGAGTCGAGGGCGAGTACAATATCTTCCTGATGGCCATCCTGGCGCTCATTGAGGGTATAGAGCCTGAGGCGTGAATTGTCGCCCTGGAGGGAGAGGTCGGCAGATATAAACTTCTCTATGAAGTTGAGGGCAATGTAGTTGTCGGGGTTGATGGCCCAGCGCTTGTAGCCGATAATCGGCTTGCGGGGGACAAAGGCGAGAGAGATTACCGAGTCGGTGGCGACGGCATTGACGCCGATGTTGAAGCCCACCTCGCCGCGGAGGTTGCTCTGATGGAGGAGCACCGACAGACGGTCGTCGGCGATGAAGCCGCTGAGGTTGACGTGGGCAAAATTGTCCATCGTCCCGGGTTGCTGGTTGATGCCGGCATAAAACACAAGGTGCTTGCCCTTCTGATTGGCAGTGACGGAGACGGAGTCGAGAGGATTGGAGCCCACCATGAAGCCGAGGCCGCTGGCGTCGAAGTGGATGAGGGTGTCGTTGCGGAGGCTAAGGTCGAGAGAGTTCCAGGAGGCGTCGGCGAGGTCTTTGACATAGTCGGAGAGGATGTCTGAGCGTCCCGAGACGAGAGTCATGTCGAGAGGCGGGAGCGTCTGCTGGAGGGCTATGATGTCGATTCGCCGGCGGGCTATGCAGGTGTCGATATAGGGAGAGATGGCCTCCAGGCGGCTCATCAGGGCATCGAGGGGGAGGGGAGCCGATGCGGTGAGGCCGAGGGAGCCTGAGCGGAGGGTGGCGCGGGAAGCGGAGTCGGCCTGAAGGGCAATGAGGAGGGAGTCGGCCTCAAACCGGTGGGTGTCGACGAGGAAGTCGAGGTCGGCGATGTCAAGAGTGGCGTCGATGGTCTTGAAATCGGCGTCGGCTGTCCCTTGGGATGCTATCGAGAGAGCACCCTCCATAGGGGATGATGCGAGGCCGAGAGCCCGGAGGTCAAGATTATAGATGTCGCCTGTGAGATCCCATTGGTAGCCGTGAGGCGCGATGGTGGCCTTGAAGCGGGCGTCGAGCTCGGCGTCGGGGTTTGACGACGAGAGGGAGCCGGAGGCATTGCCGTCGGAGAGGAGGGCCGAGAGATTGATGTCGGTGAGCTCGCGGCCATTGAGGATAATACTGCCGAGGTTGATGCCGGCGTTGACCTCCGTGGAGCGGCTCATGGGATTGTAGCCATGGCCGATGAGATGGATGTCGGCCGAGGCGTCGGCTATGCCGAGCGAGGGCATGAAGGCCTGGATGGGGAAGCGGTCGAGAGAAGCGGAGGCGTCGTAGCCCTCCTTGTCCATTGCCCATCGGGCATCGAGATTGAGGCGGCCGCCGTCGGTGACGGCGGCGAGAGAGCCGTCGACGAGGCCGGGGGAATAGGTCACGGCGCCTCTCAGGGTGGTGGGCTCGATATGGATTGACTTGGCTGAGGCGGGGGAGAGGAAAGCGCTCTTGAGGCGGTCGGCTCCGGAGAGGATGGCTCCGGAGAGGGTGATGCGCCCGTCGATATTGTCGGGAGAGAAGGGCCGGTCAATGGAGCCCGAGGCGCGGAGATGGGCAATGGCGGGGAGGGCGGCCGAAAGGGTGTCGATGGTCAGGAGCCGCGAGGAGCCGCTCAGGGCGGCGACGATTCGGAGCGGAGTCTGCTCGATAGGGTCGAGGGTAGGGGCGAGCAGTGGGAAGGCTGTGACGATGTCACGGGGCGAAATCTCGGCGCGGGCATCGAGGGCTATGGGAAGGGATGAGGCGGCGAGGTCGCCCATGCCCATGAGGGCGTCGAGGGAGAGGATGGAGCGGCCGGTGGATATGGTGAAGTCAGTGGCACGCATGGCGGCGGAGTCCATCTCAAAGAGGCCCGAGGCATTGAGCGAGAGGCCCGAGCGCTCTGAGGCGAGGAGGCGGCGGAGGGGGATGCGGACGGCCGTGGCGCGGTTGAAGAGCGAATCTACGGCGATGTCAACGTCCGTCACCTCGAGGTAGTCCATATCGAGGCCGGGGAGAGGGGTTGCGCCTGCCAGGGCATAGCGGGCCGAGGCGGCGGTGAGGGTCACATGGTCGGCCGTGACTGTCCAGGGCTCGGAGCTATCGGAGCTATCTGAGCTTTCAGGGCCCTCTGAGGGCGCTGAGCTGCCGGAGGGGTAGATGTATCGGGCAATGATGTCATTGACGGCGAGAGCGCGCGCATGGACGTCGTGACGGGCCATATCTATGCGTCCGTCGGCGAGACGGGCCGAGGGGATGAAGGTCGAGAGGGTGTCGATCAGGGGGCTCATCGTCATCGTGAAGTCGACGCGGCGGAGCTCAATGTCGCGGGCGCGTATGATGAGGTCGAGCGGCGCCGAGGCTGTGTCGGGGGGGGTGGCCACCGAGTCATTTATGGTAAGGTCGATGCAGGCGCCTGCGAGGGCTATGGGCCCGCGGGCGTCGATGATGGAGCGGCGGAATGAGTAGGAGGCATCGTCGAGGCTGAAGGAGTCGACCCGGGCGGTGAGATAAATGGCGGAGTCGGGGGTGCCGAGGCGGTAGTAAACATCGCGTATATCGGCGCGGTCTACCTCGGCTGAGCCGCTGACGAGCGGGAGCAGAAGCAGATTGAGACGGGCGTGGCCGAGGGAGGCGAGGGTGTCGCCTGAGGCCTCAACCGCGCTGACCCCCTCGAGCTCAAGGTCCAGTGGCGGCCGGAGGCGGAGGCGTCCCACCTGGAAATCCATCCCGGTGGCATCCTCCAATTTATTGACTGCCAGCCCTACGGCCCAGTCCTGGACGGGAGGGATGTAGAGGGCTACAATAGCTAAGACCACCAGCCCCGCGACAGCGAGGCAGATGTAGGCAAGGGAGCGGGCGATGACCCGTAATATTTTTCGTGGCGCTGGGAGCGACATGGCAAGTCAATGATGAGGGATGAATGGAGATGGTTGTCTTAAAGTGTCAACGCTTCCTGAGCGTTAAAAGTTTGATATACATATAAAAATAGACATGCCGGCGCAGTCGTCGCGACACTCCGGCATGTCAGGGGAAATGTCCGGGCCCCGGCTGTTGGGGGGGGAATCAGGGCCCGGACTGGGGATTGGGGATGTTTGTTATATCACATAGAAAGATTAGTCGGCGGTGACCCCGAGGACGACTTCAGCGGCGGCATCGTTGTCGGCCTCGGCAAGGAGGCTGTTGATGTCGTCTTTGGAGCCTACTACGAGGCGGTCGTAGTCGCGGAGGCCTGTACCGGCGGGGATGAGGTGACCGCAGATGACGTTTTCCTTCATGCCTTCAAGGGTGTCGGTCTTGCCGTTGATGGCGGCTTCGTTGAGCACCTTGGTGGTCTCCTGGAAGGAGGCGGCGGAGATGAAGGAAGAGGTCTGGAGGGCGGCGCGGGTGATGCCCTGGAGGATCTGCTCGGAGGTGGCGGGGACGGCGTCGCGGACCACGATAGGCTTAAGGTCGCGTCGCTTGAGCGACGAATTTTCGTCTCGCAGACGGCGGGCGGTGATGATCTGACCGGCGCGGACAGTCTCGCTGTCGCCGGCATCGGTGACGATCTTCTTGCCCCAGATGCGGTCGTTCTCCTCCATGAAGGCGAGCTTGTCGACAACCTGCTGCTCGAGGAAGCGGGTGTCGCCCGGATCGATGATATTGACCTTGCGCATCATCTGGCGGACGATGACCTCAAAGTGCTTGTCGTTGATCTTCACGCCCTGCATGCGGTAGACGTCCTGGACATTGTTGACGATATATTCCTGGACGGCTGTCGGGCCCATGATGGAGAGGATGTCGGAGGGAGTGATGGCGCCGTCGGAGAGGGGGGTGCCGGCACGGACATAGTCGTTGTTCTGGACCAGGAGCTGCTTGGAGCTGGGGATGAGATATTTCTTGACGTCGCCTGTGCGGGAGGTGACGATTACTTCGCGGTTGTTGCGCTTGGAGGCGCCGAGGGTCACCTCGCCGTCGATTTCGGCCACGATGGCGGGGTTGGAGGGGTTGCGGGCCTCGAAGAGCTCGGTCACACGGGGCAGACCGCCGGTGATATCGCCTACGGAGCCGGCCGAGCGGGGAGTGCGTATGATGGTCTCTCCGGCCTTGACCTCAGCGCCGTCTTCCTTGATGAGGCGGGCGTCGACGGGGAGGGAGTAAGTGCGGAGCACCTGACCGTTTTTGTCGACGATCTGCGCCTCGGCGGCGGCGTTGCGGCCCTTGGGGTCGATGATGATTTTCTCGGAGACGCCGGAGTGTTCGTCGGCCTCAACGCGATAGGTGATGTTTTCGATGAGGTTGGTGTAGCGGACGAAACCATCCATTTCGGAAACGATGACGGCGTTGAAGGGATCCCATGTACAGATTACGTCGCCCTTCTTGACGGAGTCGCCGTTGTTGAAGAAGAGCTTTGAACCGTAGGGGATTTCGGCGTTGGTGAGCATGGTGCCGTTGGGCGACATGATGCGCATCTCGCCGAGACGGCCGATGACCACCTTCACGGGCTCGCCGTTGGGGCCGAGCTCGTCGGTGTCGACCGTGCGGACCTCCTCAAACTCGAGGGTGCCCTCATAGCGCGAGGTGACGGAGTTGACGGCGGCGACGTTGGAAGCGACACCACCGACGTGGAACGTACGGAGGGTGAGCTGAGTACCGGGCTCGCCGATAGACTGGGCGGCGATGACACCTACGGCCTCGCCCTTCTGGACCAGGCGGTTGTTGGCCAGGTTGCGGCCATAGCACTTGGCGCAGACACCCTTCTTTGACTCGCAGGTGAGGACGGAGCGGATCTCGACGCTCTCGATGTCGGAGGCATCGATGCGGTCGGCAGCGTCGTCGGTGATCTCTTCGCCGGCGGCAACGATAACTTCGTTGGTCACGGGGTCGATGATGTCGTGGACGCTCACGCGGCCTACGATGCGCTCGCCGAGCGATGCAACGACCTCGTCGTTGGCCTTGATCTCGCGGCAGACGAGTCCGCGGAGGGTGCCGCAGTCTTCTTCGTTGATGATCACGTCGTGGGCCACGTCGACCAGACGGCGGGTGAGATAACCGGCATCGGCGGTCTTAAGGGCGGTATCAGCCAGACCCTTACGTGCGCCGTGGGTGGAGATGAAGTATTCGAGCACCGAGAGGCCTTCCTTAAAGTTGGCAAGAATCGGGT
>CAZAUV010000123.1:0-7170 GCA_964488335.1 uncultured Bacteroides sp. | reverse complement strand
GGCTCAACGTGGCCGACGACGACGCCGAGAAATATATCAAGATCTTCACCACCCTCTCGCGCCAGGAGATCGAAGCCCTCGTCGAAGAGCAGAAGGCCGACCCCGGACGCCGTCCGCTCCAGCACCGCCTGGCCAAGGAGATCACCACTATGGTCCACTCCGCCGAAGACTATGAGCGCGCCGTCGAAGCCTCCCGCATCCTCTTTGACCCGAAAGCCGTAGAGGCCCTCCGCGCCATCGACGAGTCCACCCTGCTCGACATCACCGACGGAGTCCCCCGCTTCGAGGTAGAGATACCCGCCGAGGGCGTCAAGCTCATCGACCTCCTGACCGATGCCGCCCCCGTCTTCCCCTCCAAAGGCGAGATGCGCAAGATGACCCAGGGCGGAGGCCTTTCGGTCAACAAAGAGAAAGCCTCTGACCCCAACGCCCTCATCACCCCCGCCGACCTCCTCCAGAGCCGCTACCTGCTCGTATCGCGCGGCAAGAAAAACCATTTCCTCCTTATAGCAAAATAATCAACCCCGCAATGAAAGCATTATTTCCCGCCGCCATCGGCCTCCTGCTCCTGAGCGCATGCAATGCCAAGAGCTCCGACTCCGCTGCCGAAGCAACCGACACCATCGCCCCCGAGGCTCTTCCCATTGACCTCGTCGCAACATGGACGATTGAAAACGTAGTGGTCAACGACACCCTCTATGCCCGCCCCGCCGAAATCGATCCCGAGGCCATCCAGACCATGACCTTCACCGACACCACCTACTCCGCCCAGACCAACTGCAACATCCTCGGTGGCAGCTACACCCTCTCGGGCGACTCCATCACCCTCTCCGCCCCCTTCAGCACCCGCATGGCCTGCGAAAACGCAGAAGTGGAGACTCTCATGGCCACCATCCTCCCCGAAGTGACCACCATTGACTGCGTCAACGACTCCGTCATCCGCCTCAACACACCCTCTTCAGCCTACATCCTCCTCAAGAAGTAAACCCCTTTCCATCAATACCCCTTGAGCTCCGCCCGGCCCCGCGCCCGGCGGAGCTCAGTCTATCTCCCCCCCCCAAAATAAAAATTATTGCTGTCCGCTAAAATAAATTCTATCGGACAGCAATAATATTATATAAGGATTAATTTCAATTTGGGTTAGTTATTGGCCCAAAATTCTAATGCTTCTTGAAGAGACATTGTCGGGCATCCCATCAAAGTGCTGGTGAGTTGCCAAAGCTTCAGCTCCGCATCATCAATGTTTCCGTCACTTATCATGATTTTCGCAAGAAAGCCGGAAACATACTTTTTTTGGTTGTTTTTCATTGCCGCCAAAGTAGAGAGCATGGCAGTAGTCTCCATCTCTTTGGCAATATGGAGAAGGTTAGGAAGTTGGTCTGGTGTTACACCAAAGTTTATCAGCTCGCGGGAAAGACAATCCACTTCGGATTTGTCAATTCTTCCATCGGCAGCTATCATTGAGTTGGCAGTCTTAATGACAGCGGCCATTTCAAGTCCATTAAAGTTCATTTATTAAATTTTATGGTTTATGAATATTTTTTCACGCAAATATGCGTTTTCTGTTTTTTATTGAATAATCGTTTTCGCTCTTTTCTTATGGTACAACATAAATAATGATTGGCTCAATAATAATGATGGAGTGGATTATTTAAGGTACACTATATTGATGCCACGGTCAAACATATTTAGTTGAGCGCGGATAATTTCATTAGATTCAATCATCACCAATAAGCCATAATCTGCAAAAGAAACTCCCATCGGGTCAAAACCAAAACCACGCAACTCAACAATATTGTCTTTCACGTTAACTACACGCATTTGCTTTGGAGCCATTTGGACGTTGTTACCCCACATTGGATGGCATCCATCGAGATTATACATAGTTATGGTATATCCTTCTCCTCCATTGATATTCTTTTCTATTGAGATACGACGATTGCATCCCATATTATGACCGGAAACATCCTTTCCATTTTGAAAACGAATATGATCCGTTGAATCAAAATCATATCTGTCGGCCGGCGGATTATTATTGGCTTCTATTAGAGATTGTATGATCCTTTTCATCTTATTGTTCTATTTAAGCATCTCTAAATAAGAGATTTTGATTTGCCGTAATCACCTAATAATGAGACTAAAGATCCATTTCGGTAGTCTGTTTTGCTCTATAATTGGTCTGAAGTACGCAAAAAACTGTGAATTTTTAGCAACTATGTTTTGCTCATTAGTAGAAAAATAGCTAACTTTGCAGCCAAAATAAATATCTCTTATTTAGAGAGTTATCGGTCGCATCTTAAATACGGATCCTTTTCCAAAAGTTATTTTAGAGGAGCTTACTCAAAAGGATATCCTAAGTATGCCGGCTGCAGAAGCGATGACAGAATTAAAGTTTTGGCGTTATCGACAGAACAATATCATATGGTACCGTTAATCTATCTCTTAATCATAGGCTGAGAAAGGATTGCTCTCAAAGAAGCCGATAATAAAATTAATATAATAGCGTTATGATTACTGCGGAGACAAAGTAGGACCTTAAAAGTGTCTTCAATAGCTTCTCAGGGTATGGTATTTTCTCCTAAAGCATATGAGAGATGGTTGCAATGATATGGAGTTTAACAGTAAGATATTGACCATCCCGGATTAAAGTCAGACTGTTCCCCAACGTAACAGAATGAATAAACCTCATAAATCAACACTGCTTAATGATAGAGAATGACTTTTGATTTAGCTTAAGTTATAGAAGTAATATCAGATGGTTATTATGTCTTGTTAGTACTTGATTTTCGAGAGACTGAAGCAGAAATGGAGGAGTATGAACGAATCAATGCATGTAACGAAGTATCAATAAGACCAATTGAGAATACTTTAGTACAAGTTGGTAACGAAATATTTTCTCCTCCCGGGCAACCCCTCATTGGCGGCAAACTCTTCCTTAATGCTTCAGGAGTATGTTGCATCCATCTCAATGTTTCTTTAGTCTCTTCCCGATCGACGGAGAAGGGGCGCCACGCGGACGGCCGAAAGGTGTTTTCGTCTTTGGCGAGGGGGCTTTGTTTGGTCAAGTGAGGATTTTGGCGTAAATTTGCGGGCGTTAGAGCCTGCATGAGGCTCGTGCCACTCTTCCAAGGGCTCATTTTCCGGCCCTTCCTTCCGTTATCCTATGATCAAGAGATATTTAAGCCGCCCCTCGGTGTGGGGCACCATCCTCGCCATCGCGGTCATCGCCATCGTGGCCTTTGTCTATTTCTATCCTGAGGCTTCCCGCGGAGATCTCCTCCGCCAGCACGATATGCAGCAGGGCGCGGCCATAGGCCACGAGGCTCAGCTCTATGAGCAGGCCACGGGCCACGCTCCCCGCTGGACCAACTCGCTCTTCTCCGGGATGCCCACCTTCCAGATCTCTCCGTCATATCCCTCCTCGAGCCTCTTCGCATGGATAGGGTCTGTGATGGGCCTCGGCCTCCCCTCCCCTGCCAATCTGTTGGCTATGATGATGATAGGCTTCCTCATCTTGGGGCTGACGATGAAGATGCGATGGTATGTGGCCCTGCTCGGTGCCATTGCCTACGGCCTCTCGAGCTATTTCGTGATCATCATCGGCGCGGGCCACATCTGGAAATTCATCACCCTGGCCTACGTCCCTCCGACGATAGCGGGCGTCATCCTGGCATATCGCGGTCGCTATCTGGCCGGAGCCTCCCTCGCGGCTCTCTTTGCCATGCTCCAGATTGCGGGCAATCATATCCAGATGACCTATTACTTCCTCTTTGTCATAGCCGGATTTGTCATAGTGGCCCTCATCGACGCTATCCGCCGCAAGGAGATGCGCCGCTGGGTTATCGCCACGGCTTCGCTCGCCGCGGGCGCCCTGCTGGCCGTGGGAGCCAATCTGCCGAGTCTCTACAACACCTATGAATACTCCAAGGAGACAATGCGCGGCAACCACTCGGAGCTCACCGACTCGTCGGCTGCCGGCGACGAGGCCAACCGCACCGACGGCCTCAACCGCGACTACATCACCCAATACTCCTATGGCCGCTCAGAGACCTTCACGCTCATGATACCCAACGTCAAGGGCGGAGCCTCGATGAAGCCCGTGGCCGGCCAAAACAGGATGCTCACCCTGGCCGACCTCGATGAAGCGCAGGAGATGGCCGACAGGGGCTCCCTCGACCCCGCCGCCCGACAGTATCTCCAGTGGATAGGCCAGTATTTCGGCGAGCCGGAGGGCACGAGCGGACCGGTCTATGTCGGCGCCCTCATCTGCGCCCTCTTCCTCTTAGGCTGCTTCATCGTCAAAGGCCCGGTCAAATGGATGCTCATCATCCTTACGCTCTTCTCCATCCTCCTCGCGCTGGGGCGAAACTGCATGTGGCTCACCGATCTGATGATCGACTATATGCCTATGTATTCTAGATTTAGGACAGTAGAGTCAATCCTCGTCATAGCCGAGTTTACCATGCCGCTGATGGCCGTGATGGCCCTCCAGCGCTTCCTGACGGCATCGCCTGAAGAGGCTTGGACACGTTACCGCAAGCCCCTGGGCATTTCCTTCGGCATCTGCATGGTGATTTGCGCCGCCGGCATCGTGGCCCCCGACATCTTCGGCTCGCCTGTCACCGAAGCCGACCGCAGCAACGACGCCTATCTTGCTTCGGCCCTCAGCGCCCAAGGCGCATCGGCCGACCAGGCTGCCGCCCTCTCGCTCTCCAACCCCTCGGTCTACAACGCCGTGGTGGCCCTCCGCCACTCGATGGTAGAGAGCGACTCCCTCCGCTCATTCATCATCATCGGCCTTGGCTTCATAATCCTCGCCCTCTACAGTCGCCGCAAGCTCACATTAGGATTGACCTCCATGGCCCTGATCTTCATCGTGGCGGCCGACCTCTATCAGGCCGATAAGCGCTATCTCTCGGGCGAGGCGTTTGTCCCCCGCCTGGTGGCCGGCCCCGAGCCCTTTACCCCCACCGAAGCCGACCGAGCCATCATGGCCGACACTTCGGCCCATTACCGCGTGATGGACATACCCCGCTTCCAGAGCGCCGCCCCATCATATTTTCATAAAGCTATAGGCGGCTACCACGCCGCCAAGCTCACCCGCTATCAGGACCTGATTGACCGTCACTTAGGCAACTTCCAGCTCGGCGAGCCCTCCAAAGCCGACTTCAGAGTGGTGGACATGCTCAACGGCCGCTACTTCATCGACCCCTCCGGTCAGGCCATCTACAACCCCGATGCCCTGGGCAACGCCTGGTTTGTCAACGGCCTGACTTATGTCGATGGCGCCGACGCCGAGATGGATGCCCTCTCTGTTATCGACCCGGCCACAGAGGCCGTGGCCGACCGTCGCTTCCAGGCCATCCTAGGCTCCCCCGCCCCGGCCGACTCCACCGACGTCATCACCCTCACCTCCTACGCTCCCGACCGCCTGACCTATTCAGCATCATCAGCCCGTGGTGGCCTCGCAGTCTTCTCCGAAGTGTTCTTCCCCTGGGGCTGGAAAGCCACAATCGACGGCAATCCCGCAGAGATAGGTCGAGTCAACTATATCCTCCGCGCCCTCCCCATCCCCGCCGGCAGCCATACCGTGGAGATGACCTTTGACCCGCAGAGCCTCCACACCACCTCGACCCTCGCCACCATCTCCATCCTCGCCATCTACCTTGCCCTCATAGCCTCCATAACCCTCGGAGTCAAAGGACTTAAGGGTCGCGGCGAAGATGACAAAAAGCCCCGGGAAGCCTGATGCTCGGGCCCATCCGCCGCGCATGGCGAGTCAGAGGCTTCGGAGTCCACTCCCCCTTTGCCTTCAACTACCTTCGCGAAATCGTCCGCCCGCGTCACGACGGTTGCTATTATGCCGAAGGGGAGATGAAATCGGCCCGCGAGAGGCTCCTCTATCGCATCATGGTGGAGGCCTCTGACAAGCCCCATCCCCCAACACTGGTGGCCCTCGGGCCGCAGCAGACCGCCGCCCTCGACAGTTGGGCCTCCGGCAGCAACCGGGGAGTTCTCTTTATCCATCCCCGCCGCATGGCCATCTTCTGCCGCCGCCCCGTCCCCTTCCTCCGCCTCGAGATATCCCTCCCCAGCCGTTGACCATCCATGCCCTCACTCGTCGACACCCTCATCCCACGCTTTGAAGACTATCTGCGCCTCGAGCGCGGAATGAGCATCAACACCATCGCCGCCTATCGCGACGATGCCCTGAAGATACTCGCCTATGCCGACGACCGCTCTCTCGCCTTAGACGACATCACCCTCGAGACCCTCCGGCAGTTTGCCGCCGACCTCCACGACCTCGGCATAGCCGCCACCACCCACGCCCGCATCATCTCCGGCATCAAATGTCTCTTCCGCTTCCTCGCCGCCGAAGGGCTCATCGATGCCGACCCCTCGGAACTCCTCGAAGCCCCCGCCACCTCGCGCCACCTTCCCGACACCCTCTCCCTCGACGAGATTGACAGCCTCGAAGCCGCCATCGACCTCTCCAAAACCGAAGGACAGCGCAACAAGGCCATCATAGAGACCCTCTTCTCATGCGGCCTGCGCGTCAGCGAGCTCACAGCCCTTGAGATAAACCGCCTCTTCCTCGACGAAGGCTACATCATCGTCACCGGCAAAGGCGACAAAGAGCGCCTCGTCCCCATCTCGCCCTCGGCCGTGGCCGAGATACGCCGCTACCTCCCCGACCGCGACGCCCTCCCCGTCATCCGACACGGCGACGAAGGCATCCTCTTCCTCAACCGCCGCGGCGGCCGCCTCACACGCCAGATGGTGTTTCTCATCATCCGTGGCGCCGCCCAAGCCGCCGGCATCAACAAGACCATCTCCCCCCATACCCTCCGCCACTCCTTCGCCACAGCCCTCCTCGAAGGAGGCGCCAACCTCCGGGCCATCCAGCAGATGCTCGGCCACGAAAGCATCGCCACAACCGAAATCTACCTCCATCTCGACTCCGCCATCCTGCGCCAGGACATCCTCAATTGCCACCCCCGCAACAAAAAACACACAAAAAATTAAAAAAACTCAAAAAAAATTTGGCCAGACCAAAAAATCGCCTTACCTTTGCAGTGCAAAAGCGAGGGACACCTTGCCAAGCACATAAAAACGATGACTCCGTAGCTCAGTTGGTAGAGCAAATGACTCTTAATCATTGGGTCGAGA
>CAZAUV010000122.1:0-7210 GCA_964488335.1 uncultured Bacteroides sp. | reverse complement strand
GCACGAAGGTGATGATGAAGCCCCAGATAACCCACCACATGCCGGTGGTGTTGAATACGGCATCGGCAAATCCGGCGCCGGCGCTGATGCCCACCGAGGCGAGGAAGAGGCATATGCCGAGCTCCCGCATGAAGAGGGAAGCCGAGGTGGAGGTGTAGGTGACGAGCTTAAACTTATAGCCGAAGCGGCTCAGGAGGATAGCAACCACGAGCGGACCTCCGGCCAGACCAAGCTTCATGCCGAAGCCCACATTGATGGAGCCGACGATGATGCCGAAGAGGATGCCTATGAAGATGGTGATGATATTGGGCTCGTTGAGGCGCTTCATTGAGTTGCCGAGCTTGGAGGCCAGGCGGTCAATGTCGTTGAGAGTGCCTACGACCGTGATGCGGTCGCCCATCTGGAGGCGGAGGGTGGGAGAGGCCAGAAGGTCAACGCCGGCACGGTTGACGCGGGTGGCATTGAGCTGATAACCCGAATGGAGGCGCAGGTCGCCGAGCATCACGCCATTGTATTGAGGCTTGGTGATAAGTATGCGGCGGCTGACTACGCTGCTCTGGCAGATATCGTCCCACTCGACCTCCACTTCAGGACCCACGACGCTCTCGAAGCGCTCCACGTCGGTAGTGGCGATGACCACTCTCAGCTTGTCGCCTACGCGTATCTGGGTCTTGGAGGTGGGAATGATGATGCTGCCGGTCTCGTCGATGAGGCGCGAGATGACAAAGTCGCATTGGATGACGTTGTGGAGCTGGACAAGGGTCTTGCCCGATATCAGGGGGTTGGTCACCTCGATGGAGATGAAGTTGGGCTTGGTCAGGGCGTTTTGCGACTCCTCCTCGATAGCTTTGATCTCATTGTCGGTCTTGATGCGGAAGAGACCCTTGATGACAAACATGGCTCCGATGATGCCGAGGACGCCTAAGGGATAGGCGGCGGCATAGCCCATCGACATGAGGTTGATAGCCTCGGTGGAGCCGGCCGTCTGCTGGGCGGCTGCGAGGCCGGGAGTATTGGTCACGGCGCCGCTCATGACGCCTACGATGGCGGCGATGTCGGTGTGGCCGCTGATGAAATAGATGGCCAGCGCTATAATGACATTGAGAGCCACCACTGAGATGGCCAGGCCATTGAGCCTCATACCCCCCTTCTTAAAGGAGGCGAAGAATGCCGGGCCTACCTGGAGACCTATGGAGAAAATGAAGAGAATGAGGCCAAACTCGCGGATAAACTTGAGCACCTCGCCATTTACGATGTAGCCCAGATGGCCCATGAGGATGCCTACGAAGAGGACAAAGGTGACACCGAGCGAGATGCCTCCTACCTTAAGCTTACCCAGGAAGACACCTGCCGCGATGACAAATGAGTAGAGGACAATCGTTGAGGCGAGCGACACATTGCCGGGCCCTATGAGGTCGATAAGCCAGTCCATTGATAATGAAATGAATAAGCCCCTGAGGGCGGTTGGAAATAGCGTTGACGCTGCAAAGGTAAGCATTTTTTCGGAAACACGCCGCCCCCGGAGGCCATTATTGGCCTCAAGGGGCGGGAGCAGGGTGTGTGCCGGGTGGGCGCCCTCCGGTCAGGCGGGAGTGGCGTCGAAGCCGGCGGCGCGGACCGCCTCGATGACATCTTCGGCCTCGGGATCACCCGTGACGGTGGCCAGCTTGGCCGAGAGGCTCACGTCGACGCTCTCTACGCCGTCTACTCCGGCTATAGCGCGGGTCACGGCAGCCTGGCAGTGGGGGCAGTTCATGCCGGTGATGTTGAAGGTTGTGGTCATATCGGTGGGTTTTTTGACTGTTACTGAAATCTTTACATAGCGGCGGAAGAGGGCCGTGAGGAGGAGCACACCGAGGATGGCGGCGCAGATAGCCGTCAGCGGCGGCAACTGAAGGAGACCGTCGGCGCCGTGGTGGCATGCGGCGGCAACCCCCTCGGGAAGTGCAAACCAGGATGCCGGAAGAAGATAGTCGATGGCCAGGCCGAAGAAGAGAGCTCCGGCCACGATAGAGCCCACGTAGATGGCTGCGGCGCGGCGTCCCATCTCGCGCGATATCAGTGCAAAGGAGGCAAAATTGGCCGCCGGGCCTGCCATGAGGAGCACAAAGGCTGTCCCCGGCGAGAGCCCCTTGAGCATCAGCGACAGGGCGATGGGAATCGACCCTGTGGCGCAGACATACATCGGGATGGCCACGATCACCACCGCTATCATCGCCAGCAGAGGATGGGCGCCGAGCGACGCGAAGAAGTCGGCGGGGACATAGACGGTGATGAGCGCCGCGATGATGAGGCCTGCCACGAGCCAGCCGCCGATGGAGCTTACCAGTTCAACGAAGCCATAGCGGAGCGCCTCGATGAGCTTGCGGCCGAAGGAGCGGCGGGACTCGGGCGCCGCTGCGGCGCTCCCCGTCGCTGCGCAGGATGAATCAGAGCCGGCGGGAGCATCGCCATCGGCAAAGGTCCCTACGGCGAGACCCCCGAAGAGCGAAGTCACCAGCGCCGCTATGGGGCGCACTACCGCAAAAGCCGGGCCTAAGAGCGATGCCGTGGCGGCTATGGAGTCTACGCCGGTCTGCGGAGTGGCAATAAGAAACGATGTCGAGGCCGCCCGTGAGGCACCCCCACGGCGCAGGGCCACCGCTGTCGGAAGCACGCCACACGAGCAGAGCGGCAGAGGGATGCCGAAGGCCGCTGCCTTGACCACCGGGCCCAGACCGCGCCCCGACAGATGACGCGCCATGGCCGACGACGGGACGAAGGAATGAAGCAGCCCGGCGATGAGGAAGCCCAGCAGGATATAAGGCGCCATCTCGCCGAGCATCAATATAAGAGCGTTGATAATAGTCATGTCAGATTGATTTTTTATGGTGCAAAGGTAGGCAAAAGTCGCTGCAACCCTGTTGCAAACCATCCCCGCCTGGGGCCGCCGAAGGCAGTATTTTTGCCGCGCGGCGTATTGAGCCCGAGAAACATAATTGCCCGTAAGATATAAAAGCCGGCCCCCCGGGGGATGCACATTTTTTGCATCTTATTCCCCGTCATAAGGGATTTACCGACGTCCGTTAGGAAGATTTTCATTACCTTTGTGGCCAAGATGAAACCTATTTTTCTTATCGGATATATGGGCTGCGGCAAGAGCACCCTCGGCCGCAATCTCAGCCGCCTTACGGGCCTGAGGTTTATCGACCTCGACAATTATATCGAGACCCGCTTCCACGCCCGCGTCAAGGATATCTTTGCCGAGCGGGGGGAGACGGGCTTCCGCCTGCTGGAGCAGAAGATGCTCAGGGAGGTCGGAGAGTTTTGCGATGTCATAGTTGCCTGCGGAGGCGGCACTCCCTGCTTCTTCGACAATATGGAGTATATGAACGGGGCCGGGACGACGGTGCTCCTCGACACGTCGCTTGACAAGCTCCATACCCGCCTTATGCGCGGCCGGCATAAGCGGCCTCTCATCGCCGACAAGGGGGATGAGGAGCTCCGCGAGTTTATCGTCAAGGCGCTCGCCGAGCGCATGCCTCATTACTCCAAGGCTGCCCACCGCTTCAAGAGCGATATGCTCGAATCCGAGGCCGAGGCCGACGATACGGCCCGCCGCTTCATTGCCCTCTTTAACCTCCCGACTGTATGAACGACCCTACTCTCGCCACCGCCATACCCGAGATCCTGGAGCAGCCGTCGGCCACGGCCGAGGCTCCGCGACACGTGACGATAGGACTGCCCTGCGCGGGCGAAGACCGCCGCTTCCCCCTTACTCCCGAGGGGGCGGCTCTCCTGATCGACCGCGGCTTCAGGGTGAAGATCGAGGAGGGGGCTGCCGCGCCGCTCCATTTCTCCGATGAGGCTTACACACGCGCCGGCGCCGAAGTGACGTCGCTGGCCGATGTCTTGAGCGCCGACATCGTCATCCGCCTCTCGCCGCTGAGGGCCCGTGAGATAGCCCTGATGAGGCGCGGCACCATGCTGATGACCCTCCTTCGCCCCGAGGCCCAGAGGCCCGAGGCCATCAAGGCCCTGCTGAGCCGGCATATCATAGCCGTGGCTCTTGACCTGATAGAGGATGGGCGCGGCAATAATCCCTTTGCCGACATCCTCTCGGAGATCGACGGCCGGAGCGCCATCATGGCCGCTGCGGCCCTCCTCTCCACCCCCTACGGCGGCAAGGGCATCCTCCTGGGAGGCATCTCGGGGATAGTGCCCTGCGAGGTGACAATCCTCGGCTCGGGCATCGCCGCCCGCGCTGCCGCCCGCTCGGCTTTCGGGCTGGGCGCCATGGTGAGGATGTTTGACAATGACGTCTACTCGCTGCGGCGTGCTCAGCGCGACCTCGGCCAGTGGGTCGTCGGCTCGGCGCTCCATCCGCGCGTGGTAGGCAATGCGCTGTCGACAGCCGATGTGGTCATCAACACCCTTACGCCTACCCCCACACAGCCGTTTACCGTCGACTCCCTGATGGCTTCGCGCCTCAAGGGCGAAGCGCTGGTCTTTGATCTGGCCCCATCGCCGGGCAAGATGTTTCCCTCGCTCTCCACGGCCCCTTTCAGCGGCATGATGCCCCCTCGCGGGAGCCGCTGCTGCCTGACCGACGCCGGCAGCGCCACGCCCCGCACGGCAGCGATGGCCCTGACCAACACCTTTGCAACCCTTCTGGGCGAGCTGACAGCCTGCGACGGCGCGGCAAATGCCCTTCGGCTCCTCCCCGGCTTCCAGAATGCGGCCTATACCTTCCTGGGCAAGGCCGTCAACCGCGAGATTGCCCGCATCGCTGGCGTGAGGCCTATGGATATCAATATGTTTTTATCACTGTCCTGACAGATGAATACCCCGAGCCACGCCCGCAAGTATTATGTCGTCTGGGAGGGACGGTCCACCGGAGTCTTCGACTCCTGGGAGGAGTGTAAGCTCCAGACCGAGGGCCACCCCGGGGCTCGCTACAAGGCTTTCCCGACAAAGGAAGCGGCCGTAAGGGCCTTCCGCGGCAATCCCGACGACCATATAGGCATCATCAAGGCCATAGCCTCACATAAGGCTGAGCCCCGGGTGAATATCGACGCCCTCCCGGTGGTGAAGCCGGCCATCGCCGTCGACGCGGCCTGCTCGCGCAATCCCGGGCCGGTGGAGTATCAATGCGTCGACCTCCGCTCGGGGCGCATGATCTTCCATCTCGGTCCGCTGGCCGACGGCACCAACAATATAGGCGAGTTTCTCGCCATTGTCCACGCCATGGCTCTCCTGGTCAGGGAGGGACGCACTGATATCGCCATCTATTCCGACTCAAAGACAGGCATGGGATGGGTCAACCGAGGGAAGGCCAACACGAAGATCACCCCCACACCCGGCAATGCCTACCTGCGCCAGCTCATAGCCCGCGCCGAAGCATGGCTCGCCGCCCACCCTGCCTCCGTCCGTCCGCGTCTTCTGAAGTGGGACACCGAAAACTGGGGCGAGATCCCCGCCGACTTCGGGCGTAAGTAATGGCCCGGCCGCGCTCAGCGGCGCAAGGCGGTGAAGAGGGTCCAGAGAGCGAGGGCCGCGCTCACAGACACGTTGAGAGAATGTTTGGTGCCGTATTGCGGTATCTCCAGACACATATCGGCTGCATCTACGGCCTCCTGGCTTACACCCTCCACCTCATGGCCTACGATGACGGCATAGCGTCCCTCAGGGTCGGGGCTGAAGGCATCAAGCGCCACACTCCCCTTCACCTGCTCCAGACAGAGGATGGTGAAGCCCCGCTCGCGCAGGGCGGCGATAGCATCAAGGGTGGTAGGATAGTAGGCCCAGCCGACGGAGTCTTCGGCGCCGAGAGCCGTCTTGTGAATTTCGGCCGACGGGGGGCAGGCCGTGATGCCGCAGAGAGCGATATGGTCAACGAGGAAGGCGTCGGCTGTCCGGAAGAGCGACCCTATGTTGTTGAGGCTCCGGATATTGTCGGCAATCAGGGCGATAGGCAGCTTCGGCCGGCTGCGGTATTGGTCTACCGACGGCCGGCCGAGGTCCCATATAGTTTTTTTCTCCATGCAGAGGGTCAGTTGATGATGTCAAAACCGGTGTAGCGGCGGAGCACCTCCGGCACTACTATTCCCTCCGTCGTCTGATAGTTCTCGAGGATAGCGGCCATGATGCGGGGCAGCGCGAGGGCCGAGCCGTTGAGGGTGTGGCAGAGGGCCGTCTTCTTGTCGGCCGTGCGGTAGCGGCATTTGAGGCGGTTGGCCTGATAAGTCTCGAAGTTGGAGACCGACGACACCTCGAGCCAGCGCTTCTGAGCGGCCGAAAAGACCTCAAAGTCAAAGGTGATGGCCGAGGTGAAGCTCATGTCGCCGCCGCAGAGGCGCAGGATGTGCCAGGGGAGGCCGAGAGCTTCGAGGAGGCCCCGGACATGGGCCTTCATCTCTTCGAGAGCGGCATAGGAGTCTTCAGGCTTCTCGATGCGCACGATCTCCACCTTGTCAAACTGATGGAGGCGGTTGAGACCGCGGACATCCTTGCCATAGCTGCCGGCCTCGCGGCGGAAACATGCCGAGTAGGCGCAGTTCTTGATGGGGAGTTTGTCGCCGGGGATGATGACGTCACGATACAGGTTGGTGACGGGAACCTCGGCGGTGGGGATGAGATAGAGATTATCCTCGTTGATGTAATACATCTGACCCTCCTTGTCGGGGAGCTGGCCTGTGCCGTAGCCCGATGCCTCGTTGACTACGTAAGGGGGCTGGATTTCGAGATAGCCTGCCTCAGACGCGCGGTCGAGGAAGAACTGAATGAGGGCGCGCTGCAGCTTGGCACCCTTGCCGATATATACGGGGAAACCGGGGCCGGTAATCTTTACGCCGAGGTCAAAGTTGATGAGGTCGTATTTCTTGGCGAGGTCCCAGTGAGGCAGGGCGTCAGCGGGGAGCTCGGGCATGGGACCGCCGGTCTTCTCGACGACGTTGTCCTCGGCTGTGCGGCCTTCGGGCACCATGTCGCAGGGGATGTTGGGCATGCCGAGCAGGATGTCACGGATGGCGTTCTCGGTGGTGGCGAGGCGCTCGGACAGTTCCTTCTGGCGCTCTTTCATCTCGGCAACCTCTTTCTTGGCCTCGTCGGCCTCCTGCTTGTTGCCCTCCTTCATGAGACGGCCGATTGAGTCGGCTTTCTTCTTGAGCTGAGCGGCGAGGTTGTCGCTCTGATACTGCAGGTCCTTACGCTGATCGTCAAAATCGATAAC
>CAZAUV010000121.1:0-7252 GCA_964488335.1 uncultured Bacteroides sp. | reverse complement strand
ATGAACATGACATTGGCTATGTCTGGATTAGGTGGCAGAGAAGTGTTGTCATTCATTGATACCTCTTCTGCGCTCAAACGCTGAGGAGATAAAGTCGCCGGAAACCGACCGGCATTCTCTATTTCCACGCGGTCGTCATATATGGCTATGCCTATTGAACTTGCTTCCTGTTGCCACGCTCTGTGACACAGCGCATTGACAATTGCCTCTCTGAGCGCATCATATGGTATTTCCAATTCATCCTCGCGCTCTATTCTGTTATGAGTGTGACCTGACAACGAAAGATGCTTGAAGAAGAAATCCATAGCTCCCGAAGCCAACTCAAAGATATTACCGTATATCTGTTTATTGTCAATAAACTCACTCTTATCAGCTCCTCTGAACCGTGCGAGACGAAGAAGAAGCTGAGGATAGTCGGTCAAATCTTTACCGAACAAAATGGCCGCAGAATTTCTAACGCCACCATTTTGAATAAGTTTCAGCCGGTTAAGTATAGTCTGAGTACTGTCATTCTTTGCCTCGTCACTTAACCGGCCACGACGTATGCCCCCTTCCACCACTCTACGAATCAAGGCATCATCGAGTGAGTCGATTGTCAGATTTAAGTTAATATGTCGCTCCCACTTATATGTCAGACCTGTTTGCTCCTCATGCAAGCGGAGAAATCGCTCACGGGGCATTACTGTTGTTATACTGTCATATCGTTGGTATGGTTTCCCATCCCACATATAGGGTTTGTCGCCATCCATCCCGTTAGAGCAAAAGGCAATAAGATACTTATTGGAGTCATCCAATTGAATATACTGGGGCTGAATATCAATGGATGGGTCAAACCGCCCCAGAGCATCTCCGATCTCTCGAGTAGTCTTGTCTGAAACTTCCTGGCCGATAATCTTGCCTTTGTTATTGATTCTAAATACTACAATGCCACCACGGCCATTTATCATTCCGCATAATGTTTCCATTCCGCGGCTCAACTGGCCGGTTGTCTCTTTAAACTCTACATCCACGCCCTCGTTATTGGACGCTATGTTTCTTATGTAGTCAATATCAATGCACATTTTTTCGATGATTATCCTGCCTATTCTTCAAGACTCAAAGCGCAAAGATATTAAATTTCCGCGAGCGAGCCGTTGTATTTCAGAAAATTTGAGTACTGGAACCTCAAAATGGAGACTGAAAAAACAGCCTCCATCTTGACCTACTACCGCTAAGCGATAACTCTATTTGGAGGATGAAACTATTACAAGGGGGGTAAAATTCTAAATAATCGTTGGTTAGGCCCTATTTCAATCTCCACTTTGACCTATTCGCCAAAAAAGTTTTCGCGCTGACAGGGGGGGGGGCATTGCGGGTTGCCGGCCTTGGCGCGACCTCGCTCCTACCGACGACACCTCTCCCCCGACAGGATAAAAAAAAAGAATGACCCGAGCAACAGATGCTGACTTCGGGCCATTCTCCTCTCTCCTCTTGCGGTATGGACGGGACTCGAACCCGCGACCCCCTGCGTGACAGGCAGGTATTCTAACCAGCTGAACTACCACACCGTGATTGAGGTGACATTTACTGAGAGAGTAAGTGAATGTTCTCTTGCGAGCGGGCGTCTTGTTGTTTCCCGTTTGCGAGTGCAAAGTTACGACGACTTTTTCATTCCTCCAAATTTTTCTGCAAAAATTTTTATTTTTTTTTCAAAATTTCCGAAAATTAAAGGTCACGCTGTCTTCCCAAAGCATCACCAGACGCTTACGCGAGAGGTCAATCACCTTATATTCAATCATATACGGAGTATGCCGCTCTATACCCCATTCTCCGAGCCAAAGATGGTCCCAGGGGATGAAAATTTTGACGCTATCGTCGGTCACGGTCAGATTGGCCGAATAGCTGGTCTCACCGTAATGGGTGAGGGTGGCGGTGTGGCGATAGAAGTCAAAGTAATAACGGTCGGGGCGGATGACGCGCCCCGAGGGAAACTCTACGGTCATTATCTGCCACTGGCCGTCGAGATGGCCGTTGAGAGGGGCCTCATTGCAGCCCGGGGCGGCGGCGATGGCTATAGCCACGGCGATGAGTAGAAGGATGCGTTTCATAGGCGTGAAAGGATGCCGCTCTTGGCGATGGTCAGTGATAGGCCGTAGCTGCGGCCGAGGAGGTGCCCCCAGTCGGCGCCCAGCCCCACTTTTGCGCTCCAGCCGGGGAGGCGCGCGGGGGTAATGGTGGCTTCAAGAAGGAGATTGACGGTGGTCTCCACTTCGCGCAGCGGGCGCTTATAAGTACCCCAGCCGCGTGTGTAGGAGCATAGGATGCGATAGCCGATGAGAGAGGTCGGCTGACCCTCTACGGCCCAATGATGGCCGCGGACGCGGTTGCAGAGAAATCGCAGGGTATGATCAGAGTTATAGAGCGGAGAGATGATCAGGGGGTTGCCAAGGCCCATCCCCCAATGCTGATAAGCCTGATAGACCACATTGTTGTAATAGTCATCGCGCCCCGACACCTGCTCCGGCACCTCGGGAGTGGCGTCCCAATAGACGGGGCCGCTTTGGTCAGTGGTGGAGAGAAATTCATAGGCCGCCCCGGTGATCCATCCCAATCCGGGCCTTCGGAATGAGAGGCCGAAGAGGCCGTCTTTCCAGGGATGATTGAAAAACATCATCGAGTGGTCGTCAAAAAAGTGGAGATAATAGCCCGTGAGGCTCCATTGGCTTCCCCGGGGGGTCCATCGGAGACGGGCGCTCCACTCGCCCAGGTGATTGCCGAGGACATTGGTGCGGTCGGCCGTCGGGGCATCGGAGGAGCCTCCGCTGGGGATGAGCACCTTAAGATGGTCTTTGAGGCCCGACGGCATCTTCATGACCAGGGAGTCGCCGCGATAGAGGCTCCCCCCAAACTGCGCGGCCATCTCCAGTCCGCCCTCAAAGGCAAAGGGGTCGGCGGGAGCGCCCAGGCGGATAAAGAGCCCCTTGGAATGGAAGCGCACGCCCTCGGTGTGGAGGGCTCCGGGGTCGATCCGGTCGCCGAGAAAGCGCGAGTCGGTTGAGCGCCCATAACTGATATAGCCCTTGAAGGCAAAGCGATTGCGCGAGCCGGGGATAGCCAGATAATCTGGCATCGAGAGGCGTGCCTCCGGTATAGGCAGCGCATTGCCCGACCATAGGAGATCGCCCGACGAGAGCCGGCGGTCGACCAGGCGCGCGGTGTCGGCCATAGCGCGAGCGCCTACGGAGAGAAGAAAACGCCGGTAACGGACATCGGCATAGAGCTGACGGGCGCGGAAGGGGGCATCGGCCCGCCAGGCCCCCACGAGTTCGGCACCGCCTCCCCAGCCAAACCGATCTCCGGCAAGGGCCGAGCGGAAGACTCCCGCGCTGACATATCCCTCCCCTGACCGGATGGAGCCGAGCCCTTCGCGGTTGGCGGCGAGCCAGAAGGGAGTGTGGGCCCCGGTGGAGGCCGAAGCCTCGCCCTCCACCTTATATACGATAGGCTCATCTGCGACCGCCCTGAGGGAGGTCACGGCCATAAGAGCCACGAGGATAAAAGCGAAACGGAGGATCATGAGCGCTGGAACTCGGTTGGCGACATGCCGGTCAAGTGCTTGAAATACTTGCCGAAGGCGCTTTGGTTAGAGAAATTGAGGTCATAGGCAATCTGCTGGATATTCTTCCCTGAGAACCGCAGGAGATTTTTGGCCTCGAGGATCACATAGTCATCAATCCACTCGGCGGCGGAGCGGCCTGAGGCCTCGCGGACGAGCATAGACAGATATTTGCTTGATATAAAGAGCTTTGAGGCATAAAAGCCCACAGAGCGCTCGCGCCGATGATACTGATGGACAAGGTTGATGAAATCGCGGACATAATTGTTGCGGCGGGCGGCCCCGGGGGTTGCCGGCTCAAGGTTGTCGCGGCGGTTGCGCCCAAACTGTATCATCTGATAGACCACGGCCGCCATAAGGCATCGCGATATGGACCTTACATAGACAGGCTCGGAATTGACCGACGTATTGAGATGGATCATCTCGAGATAGCGGGTGAGGATATCCACCTCTTCATCGGTGAGCTCCACCACAGGCTTGGCCTGAGGGGAGAATTTGACCGTCTGGAGCACCGACACGTCGATGTTTATATCGCGCATAAACGACTCCGAGATAAAGAAGGCATATGTATCGAGGTCGGTGAGATTGGCGCTCAGGGAGTAGAAGAGGCTCTCGTGGGGCACGATCAGCAGCATCCCGGGGGTGAGGGTGTGTTTCTGCATATTCACCTCCACCTCCAGACACCCCTGCTGGATGAGCAGTATGGTAAGACCTTTGACGCGTATGGGCCCGCGCTCAAAGGCCTCAAAGTGTTCCCCCGGGCGCGAGTGGACGAACACATAGTCATCCTCAAGCATCGAAAACTCAGAGGCATAGCGCTCGAGGGCCATAAGTCGGCGGAGCTCCACGGTGTCGGTGGAGGTCAAGACATCGCGGGCTTCGACCGCATCAAAAGTGGCCTTAACGGGCCTCTTCACGGATGGCTCAGCCTGGGTTTCGGGTTTATTCGGGTCCTTTCCATTCGGGCCCTCTATCAGTTCATTATTGTCCATTAGCGGCAAAAGTAGCTATAAAACACCAAAATATAGCCATTTTTGCCCACTTTTTTCTCAAAAAAGACCAATAAACATCATCAATTTGCAGGGATAGGGGAAAATGCTTACCTTTGTTGACCTGAAGAGGACGGCATATTCCCGTCCCTGTTAATAGCAATAATCTTATGACAGCTTTTATCGGAGGCCTCGGCCTCCCCGAAATATTGCTTATCGCCGTGGTGGTTCTCCTCTTTTTCGGCGGCAAGCGCATCCCCGAGCTCATGAAGGGCTTGGGCAAGGGCGTCCGCTCCTTTAAGGATGGCCTCAAGGAGGTTGACCCTACAGACGATATCAAAGCCGCCGACAAGGATGCCGACGAGAGCGGGAAGAAGTGACTCTGATCGGAGCCTCCCGTCGACTGCTACCCTTATCCGATGACCTTCTGGGACCATCTTGATGAGCTGCGGGGTGCTTTGCTCCGCTGCCTGGCCGTGACTCTCGTGGCCACGGTGGTGGCTTTTTGCCTTAAGGATTGGCTCTTCGGGATTTATCTCGCTCCGGAGAGCGACAGTTTTGTCAGTTATCGTTTCCTCGGGTCGCTGGTGGGCGACGCGATGCCGGCGTTTCACGTAGACCTTATCAACACCGGTCTGGCCGGCCAGTTTATGGTCCACCTTCAGGGAGCGCTATGCGCCGGGGTGCTCCTGGCTTCGCCCTATATCCTTTATTGCCTTTTCATGTTTATCTCGCCGGGGCTCTACAGGAGCGAGCGACGGGCGGCTGTGGCGGCTCTCGTCCCCGGCTATATTATGTTTATGGCAGGTATAGCCGTGAGCTATTTTCTTATCTTCCCGCTCACCTTCCGTTTTTTGGGAACCTATCAGGTGGCGGCGCGGGTGATCAATATGATCAGCCTGGAGTCGTATATGTCCACTCTTATAGTGCTCTCGTTGGCTATGGGAGTGGTCTTTGAGCTGCCTGTCGTATCGGGCGTGATGGCTCGGACCGGGCTCCTGACATCAGCCCCGATGCGTCGCTATCGGAGGCACGCTATAGTGGCGATCCTCATAGCGGCGGCCATCATCACCCCTACGAGCGACATCTTCACCCTCCTTGCCGTGGCGCTGCCGATCTATCTGCTTTATGAGGTGTCGATAGTGGTGGTGGGGGCGCTGGGCAAAAAACGGGCCGCCGAAGAGTAAACGTGTCACTCTCCGGCGGCGGGATATGGATGCTAAATAATATTATGCGTTTTTCACCTTGTCGACGATTGCCTTGAAGGCAGCGGGGTCGTTGAGGGCGAGGTCGGCGAGCACCTTGCGGTTGATCTCGATGCCGCTCTTGTGGATGAGGCCCATGAGCTTGGAGTAGGAGAGGTCCTCGAGACGGGCAGCGGCGTTGATACGCTGGATCCAGAGTGCGCGGAAGTTGGCCTTCTTGTCCTTGCGGTCGCGGTAGGCATATGTCAGACCTTTTTCCCAGGTGTTTTTAGCAACGGTCCATACGTTGCGGCGGCAACCGAAGTAGCCGCGGGTGAGTTTTAAGATTTTCTTTCGGCGTGCGCGGGATGCTACGTGATTTACTGATCTTGGCATTTTGGGGAAGTGTTGTGAGGGCCAGCGTCGCTATATATAATGACTGTATATATTAATGCGTGCTTTAAGGCTGGGCCGCTCGGTTAATTGATGTGGGTGAGGAGTGGGGATGGGTTAGAGCCGGGCCGGAAGCCCGGAAAGCCCTGAAGGAGAGAGCTCGATTACTTGAGAGCGAGGAGCGAGAGGACGTTCTTCTTATCTACCTTGTCCACGAGGGAGAAGTGGGTAAGATTGCGCTTCTGCTTCTTGGTCTTCTTGGTGAGGATGTGGCTCTTGTAAGCGTGCTTTCTCTTGATTTGTCCTGATCCGGTAAGGGCGAACCTCTTTTTGGCACCGGAATTAGTCTTAATCTTGGGCATTGTTGCTGTTAGGGGTTGATATGAATAGTTTATTGCTGTTTTTTCTTGGGGGTGATCATAATGATCATGCGCTTGCCTTCGAGGACGGGCATCTGCTCCACCTTGCCATATTCCTCGAGGTCGTTGGCAAAGCGCAGGAGAAGGACTTCGCCCTGCTCCTTGAAGAGGATCGCGCGGCCTTTGAAGAATACGTAGGCCTTGACCTTGGCACCCTCCTGGAGGAAGCCGATGGCGTGCTTGAGCTTGAAGTTATAGTCGTGATCGTCAGTCTGCGGCCCGAAGCGTATCTCCTTGACCACCACTTTGGTGGCCTTGGCTTTCTGCTCCTTCTGGCGCTTCTTCTGCTGATAGAGAAACTTCTGATAGTCAAGGATTTTACACACCGGGGGCTCAGCCGTCGGAGAGATCTCGATGAGGTCGAGCTCAAGCTCTTCGGCCTTGCGAAGGGCCTCCTGGATGGAATAGATGCCGGGCTCTACGTTGTCGCCGACAAGACGGACCTCGCGGGCGCGGATGCGCTCGTTGGTGTTATAGGGGTCTTTGGCGGCGTTGCGGTCGCCCGGACGGCGGGGTCCGGGTTTGGGCCTGGCGGGACGCGGGCCCTGAGGTACAAAGGTTTTTTTCTCCATTCAAGGGGGTTAATTGTTGGTCATTTCATTGACCTCGCGGGTCAAATTCTCGGCATCGGAGCCTATCTCCACTCCGGAGTTGCTCGAGTTGCTGCCGTCG
>CAZAUV010000120.1:0-7283 GCA_964488335.1 uncultured Bacteroides sp. | reverse complement strand
GAGGAAGTCGTCTTTGGTGGGGTAGTCGGGCCAGATGTCTTCGATGGATTCGTAGATGTCGCCTTCATCTTCTATCTCCTGGAGGTTTTCGATCACTTCGAGGGGAGCACCGGAGCGCTGGGCGAAGTCGATGAGCTCTTCTTTGGTTGCGGGCCAGGGTGCATCTTCGAGCTTAGAGGCCAATTCAAGTGTCCAATACATTTGATTATCAAGTATTTGGTGGTTGATATATATTATCTTGTAAGGGGGTTGAAAAGCCCGGGAGGGCAAAAGCGGCGCAAAAATACAAAAAAGTCTTGACCGACGGGCGCCGGATATATATAAAAAATGTGAAAAAAGAAACGGAGAGGATGCCGGCTCAAGTGAGCGGCATCCTCCCGTCTCTTTTATGAATATGCTATATTGGCGATATTCCTGATTAGAGGGTGGGGAAGGTCTTGTTCCAGCCCTCGGTCTGAGCAACGCCGGCGTGGGTGTTGATCTCGCCTACGGGGATGGGGTAGACACACTGGCTTACCTTCCAGGTGTACTCATACTGGATAGCAGGAGCGTTGACGGCGGTGATGGTGGCATCGACATCCCAGCGACGGAGGTCAAATAAGCGGAAGCCTTCCTGGAAGAGCTCGCGGGCGCGCTCATCCTTGAGGAAGTCGAGGATGCCCTGGGCGTTGTCGGGGAGGTCGTCGGTGGAGGTGATGGCAGTGTTGCGCTTGGCCACTACGAGGAGAGCCTCGGCGGCAGCGGTGGTGTTGCCCTGCTTGGCAGCGGCCTCAGCGATGTTGAGGAACATCTCGGGGGCGTTGACGAGGTAGTTGGTGGCATAAGCACCGTTGCGGGGCGAGCCGTAGCCCATATACTTACCGCCGCCATAAACGGGGGAAGTAGGGGTGGAACCGGCATTCCAGAGGATGATGGCCTTGCGGACGTCGGTGTCGGCATAGAGGCTCTGGAGGTAGGGGCTGGGTGAATAGTTGTAGGTAGAGAAGAGGGTACCGGAGGAGTTGGCCGAGAAGTTGTTGGAGGGAGTGATGGCCAGGTAGAACATGCTCTCGGAGTTGGAGAACTGGTTGCTGTAGAGGCCATAATACTCTTCTTCGGTGTAGTGGAGAGTGGAGATACCGCTCTTCTGGATGGCGAGACGAGCCTCGCTCTCTGCGCCGGCCCAGTTCTCGGCATAGAGATATGCGCGGGAGAGGATGCCGTGGACGGCAGCTTCGCTCAGATAGACGCGGCTGTCCTTGTCCTGACCACACTCCTGGAAGAGGGAGATAGACTTCTGGAGGTCGGCGATGATGGCCTCGTAGCACTCAGCTACGGTGGCGCGCGATACCTGGGTGCCGGCAGCGATGGGGTCGCCTACGACTACCACACCGGGGGTTGCACCGAAGTCCTGGCCATTGACTTTATACTGGTGGCCGAAGACGTTGGTCAGGGTAAGGGTGGCGAGACCGCGGAGGCCGTAAGCCTCGGCGAGATACATCGTCAGATAGGTGCGGTCGGTGGGGGTGAGGTCGGTCGTGAGGAGCTCGTTGCCGGCCTTGATGATGCGGGCTGAGTTGTCTACTACCTTATAACCGTAGTTCCAGATGTTGGTCAGATATGACTCATTCTCGGTGGGGTGGAAGTTGTAGATGTTCTGGAAGTGGGAGGTCTGGCCGTTCCAGTAGGCGAGGTCGGAGGCTACATCGCCGATGTTTGAGGCATAGTTGCCAAACATCTGGTAAGCATAGAGGCGATAATAGGTGCCGTTGAGGGCATAGCCGATGTTGTCAACGGAGGTAAGGCCGTTGTCGAGGTCAACACCGTTGGGTATCTCCACGTCGAGGAAGTCGCTGCCGCAGGAGGTCAGTGCTCCTGTGATCATAAGGGCGGCGAGGGCCTTGATATATGATTTTTTCATTGTAAGAAAATTCTAAATTGATGAAGTGGGGAGAGATTAGAAAGTGAGCTGGATACCACCGGTGAAGGTGAAGACGGCGGGATACTGCCATGCGATCTGACCGGAAGCGAAGGTCTCGGGGTTGTAGCCGATGAAGTCAGATGCAGCCCAGGTGTGGACATTGTCGAAGGTGGTGTAGATGCGGGCCTTCTTGATCATAGCCTTGCGGGTGATGTTCTCGGGGAGAGTATAACCGAAGGAGATGTTGCTCAGGCGGAGGAAGTTGCCGCTCATCAGCCAGCGAGAGGAGTTGTTGCTCTGGCTCTGTCCGTAGGGGTCACCCCAGATGGCGATAGGATACTTGGCATCGGGATTTTCGGGTGTCCAGGTGTTTTCGGCAAATTCCTTAAGAGGAGTGCGGTAAGAGTTCTGGCAGAAGCCGGTGAAGTTGTGACCGGAGTCAAACACCTTGCCGCCGAGGCGGTAGTTGAACTGAGCTGAGAGGTCGAAGCCCCAGCCGGTGAGGTTCACGCCGAAGGCGCCTACGAGCTTGGGCTCAGCGGAGCCGACATAGCGCTTGGTGGCAGCGGAGTAATCATTGGTGGTTTCGCTCTTCATTACGCCATCTTCCTCATAGTCTCTCCAGTAGAGGGCATCACCGTTGGTTCGGTCAACGCCTGCGTATTCGATCATATAGAACTGACGGTAGGGGCGACCCTCCTCGACAATGGTGTAGGTGGATTCAACCTGCTGAACATCGTCGGCGAGCTTCACGACGCGGTTGCGGTTCCAGGTGAAGTTGGCGAAGACGGTGGCATTGAAGTTGCGCGAAGTATAGGCGGTGGCGTTGATGCCGAGCTCTACGCCGCTGTTGCGGATCTTACCGATGTTGCGGTAGTAGGTGTTGAGGCCGGTGGTGTAGGAGATGGGCACCTGATAGAGGGCGTCGTCGGTCAGGTCGTTGTAGTAGTCAAAGGTGAGGTTGACGCGGTTGAATACTGAGAAGTCAAAGCCTACGTCAAACTTCTTGGAGGTCTCCCAGGTGAGCTCGGGGTTGGAGATGCGGACGGGGACCATACCGGGGAGGTCGTTGTAGTTATAACCGGCGGAATAGTAACCGCGGGCGGCATATTTACCGATCGACTGGTTACCGACGGTACCGTAGCTGATGCGGATAGCGGCGTTGGAGATCCACTCCTGCTCCTTGATGAAGTCTTCCTCAGAGAGACGCCACTTGGCACCTACTGACCAGAAGTTACCCCAGCGGTTCTTGGAACCGAAGACCGACGAACCGTCGCGACGATAAGAGGCAGAGAGGAAGTAGCGGTTGAAGAGCGAATAGTGAGCGTCGGCGAAGTAAGAGGCCAGGCGGCTCTGCTCGCGTGAATATTCCGAGCCATTGTCAGCAGCGGCAGTTGCCATATCGCGCATGCCGATGGAGGCGAAGGGGAAGTTGGTGCGTGAGTAGTAGTTGTAGTGATACTCATAGCGCTGCATCTCCTGGCCGAGGAGGACGTCGAAGGAGTGAGCGTCGTTGAAGGTCTTGTTCCAGCCGATGGTGTTGGTCCATGTGAGGGTTGACATGCGGGAGTCATACTTCTGACCGAGGCCGTTGTAGCTCATGCCCTGAGTGTTGTAGACAGCGCTCCAGTAGTTGTATTCGCTCTGGTCCATGATGTTGAGACCGAGATTGGTCTTCACCCAGATACCGAAGGGGAGGTCGATGCGGAGGTAGGGGTTGGCGGTGATGGTCTGGTTGGTAACGTGGTTCATGTCACCGAGCTTGGGATCCATCACGGCGAGGGGGTTGTAGACGGTGCCTACGCCATAATATGTGCCATCTTCATTGTAGAAGGGGCGGAGGGCATTCATCTGAGTGACAGCACCTACGAGAGGCGAAGCCATGGAGCCGGAGGTGGAGAGGGAGAAGTTGCTGTTTTCGGAATAGGAGATGGCAACCTTTGCGCCGGCGGTAAACACCTTATATTTGGTATCGAGGTTGAGGCGACCGGAGTAGCGCTTGTTGTTGGAGCCGATTACGATACCTTCGGAGTCGACATAGCCCAGAGAAGCGTAATAGTTGGTGGAGCCGTTGGTGCCGGAGAAGTTGACATTATAGTCCTGATAGTAGCCGGTGCGGGTCACGGCATCGCGCCAGTCATAAGACTTGCCATTGTAGCCGAGGCTGTTAGTGGCATAGTTAACGAGGTAGGCCATAGCCTCTTCGGGGGTCTCGTCGTAGCGGTTCTGACGGAGGAGGCTCCAGTAAGCGAGAGTGCCGTCAGCGTCGGCATAGTCCATATTGTTGTTGGCCATCTTGGTGAAGCCCTGCTTGACGTCGAGAGTGAGGGAGAAGCGGCCTTCATTGCCCTTCTTGGTGGTGATGATGATCACACCGTTGGCAGCGCGTGAACCATAGATAGCGGTGGCGGCGGCATCCTTAAGGACGGTAACGCTCTCGATATCCTGGGGGTTGTAAGCGGCCATGGGGTCGAAATAGTTATTGTTGCCGCTCATGGCATCATAGTCAGAGTTGACGGGCACACCGTCGATGACATAGAGGGGCTGAGAGCTGGAGCTCAGGGAGCCCATACCGCGAACGTAGACCGAACCCCACATACCGGGGCCTGAAGCTGAGTTGTTATACTGGAAACCGGTCACGCTGCCTTCGAGGGCCTTGACGAAGTTGACATCAGTCTTCTTCTCGATGTTCTGGCCGGAGACAACGCCTGCAGCACCGGTGAAAGAAGCACGGTTTTGAACGCCGTAACCTGTCACCACGACCTCATCAAGAGTGTTGTCGCTCTGGAGGGAGATCTCGAGGGGCTTGCCGGTGATCTCGACGGAGACGGTGCGCATGCCGATATAGGCCACGGTTACACGTTTAACGCTGGTGGGGAGGCTGAGAGAGAACAGGCCATCGATGTTAGTGGCCGCGCCGATTGAGGTACCTTCACCCATGACAGAGGCGCCTATGAGAGGCTCGCCGTTATCGGCGTTGACCACTTTGCCGGTGACCGTACGATTCTGGGCCACAGCGGCGATTGTGGTTACTACCACTGCCAGCAGTAATAGAAACAGCTTTTTCATAATAAATAAAAGTTAGACAGTAATAATTGACTTATTAAATGGCATGAGTGGCTCAACGGCGCTACGGGAGCCGCTGGCCCGGGGGACGAGGAGATAATGTGAAGAGAGATATGATATTACCTATCGGAAAATTAATTGTCACCCCGCAGCCTTCAGAGAAGCCTGCAGCGGCATTATACAGAATAGCGGCGCGATGAGCGCGGGCTTAGCACAACAGATATACAAGACCGGCGATACGGGGGCCGGCTTCAGGGTCGATAACGTTTTGCAACGTTTTTTTTGTTTTCGGCGACAAAGATAAGCAAAAAGGTTGAATTTAGTTAACAATTCCGAAAAAAAGTTTCACTTTTTAACAAATCTGTAACCGCTTCAAAACGGCCCGTTCTGCTTATCTATCAATAAATCAATCGGTTATATGCCGCAAAGATATGTTGCAAAAATCTGCTGTAAAACACAGTAGCGCCCGACTCGCGCGCGATATGGAGCAGAAAGTGAAAGTCCCGGGCGAGCCGCCGCAGCGCCTGCGGCCGGAAACAAAGAGAGGACGGAACCGCCCTCATCGCAACAAAAAAAGCCGCAGCGATGCCGCGACCCCTCTCCGTGTGCGATATGACAATGGATATTAAGGCTGATGCCGTGAAACAGAGGTCCGATACGCAACAGAGGCTATATCGCAGAGAACGAAGGTCGGAGACCTGATACTATGGGTAACCCCACGTGGAGCGATAAGCGGAACGTGGGGCAGTTAAAGGTCAGGATAAGGGAGCGTCGTAGATGCGATATAGTGGAAGAGTATGGGGCCAAGATGCTGAGATGCTCAAGTCATCACTGCATATCAGACTCATATGGAGTGATGTCGTCGTAT
Source organism: uncultured Bacteroides sp. (assembly GCA_964488335.1). Classification (GTDB taxonomy): domain Bacteria; phylum Bacteroidota; class Bacteroidia; order Bacteroidales; family Muribaculaceae; genus Paramuribaculum. Next base: position 1,449 of record CAZAUV010000120.1, on the reverse strand, counting down.
CTCCACATACGTCGTAACTCTTCATCCAAGTCGCTGCACGAATGATGAGACTTCTGGACCTTTATATATTCTATAACAGTGTCCTGAAGTTCGGGAGAAACGCTGCAGGCGTAATATTCTTTAGCCCATCCGGAAAAACCTGAGAAATGTCCGGTAGTTTTCATCCAGGAGCTGGACAATGCATATCCGTGACTATCTTCCATATAAACCTAAAAACATCCTCCTCATATTCGGGAGTTATGGTCTTTTTTCTTGCTTTTGTACAAAAAACGATATGGTATAGGGCATTTACTTTACTCATGGGCAAAATTATGCATTTTCTCGCTTACAGGCAAGACCTTTCCACAATGTCGCATCTCCGATGCTCTCATATCTTATTCAGGGTCATACCCCATGTTACGCTTCGCTCCACATGGGGTTACCCGTAATATCGGGTCTCCGACCCTCTGCCGGGATATTATCATTCCTGAAAACGCCGGGCCGGTTTGATCGGCTCGGCGTTTTCAGGGATTAATTCTGCAGTCTGAGGTCAGGCTTTGGGCGTCGCGACCATCATGGCCGAGGCTATCTCGGATGCGTGGGAGGCTCCGGTGGAGATGGCGGCAAGGGTCAGGCCGAAGGGTATCGAGGCGCCGGGGCCGTGGGCGGTGACTATCTGTCCGGCAACGACCACGGGCTTAGTCTCATCCCAGCTGATGGCCGGGGAGTCGGTGGCCATACCGGGATAGCATGTAGCCTCGAGGCCGTCGAGGAGGCCGAGAGGAGCGAGGACAAGAGCCGGTGAGGCACAGATGGCGGCAATCCGGGCCCCCTTCTCAAAGCGGGCGCTGAGCAGATCGGTCAGAGGGCCATAGGCGGCAAGATTGGCAGCGCCGGGCATTCCGCCGGGGAGGATGGTCCATTCGGCGCCTACCAAGTCATCGGCTTCGTCAAAGAGCATGTCGGCTAAGACCTTGACTCCGTGTGCACCGGTCACTTCACGGGATCCGGAAATGGAGACCGTAGCCACGGGCATACCAGCGCGGCGGAGGATATCGAGCGGGGCGAGGGCTTCGATTTCTTCAAAACCGTCGGCCAGAAAAATATATGACTTCTTCATAATAAAATAAATAAGCGGCGGATTGCCGGCGCCCTCCCCGCGGGGGGAACGGGATTACGCGCAATCCGTCGCAGATGAGTATGTTAATAGTTTAGATTATCCATCATGACGATCTCGGGGCGATTACATCATGCCGCCCATGCCGCCCATACCCCCTGCGGGCATTGCGGGAGCAGGGTTTTCCTCAGGTTTGTCGGCGATGACACACTCGGTGGTGAGCATCATGCCGGCGATGGAAGCGGCGTTTTCGAGAGCCACACGGGTTACCTTAGCAGGGTCGATGACGCCGGCAGCGAGGAGGGGCTCATAAGTGTCGGTGCGGGCATTGTAGCCGAAGTCGCCCTTGCCAT
>CAZAUV010000119.1:0-7349 GCA_964488335.1 uncultured Bacteroides sp. | reverse complement strand
AGACGGGGAAGGGCTCGCCCCAATAGCGCTGGCGGCTGAAGATGGCGTCGCGCAGGCGATAGTTGACTTTCACGCGGCCTATACCCTTCTCGGCAATAAATTTTTTGGCGGCGGCGATTGCCTCTTTGACCGTAAGGCCGTTGAGGTTGAGCTCCGGACCCTCGGAATTGGTCATGATGCCCTCCTTGGCGTCGAAACTCTCTTCGCTCACGTCGGCACCCTCGATAAGGGGGATGATGGGGAGGCCGAAATGTCGGGCAAAGGCATAGTCGCGCGAGTCGTGGGCAGGGACAGCCATAATGGCACCGGTGCCGTAGCCGGCAAGGACATAGTCGCTCACCCAGATGGGTATCTCTTTGCCGGTCAAGGGATTGACAGCATAGGAGCCGGTAAATACGCCGCTCACTTTCTTATCGATCATGCGCTCGCGCTCGGTCTTGCGCTTCACTTCGGCAAGATAAGCGTCCACCGCGGCGCGCTGCTCCGGAGTAGTGACCATATCTACATAGGAGCTCTCTGGCGCGAGCACCATGAAGGTCACGCCGAAGACAGTGTCGGCGCGGGTGGTGAATATCTCCAGCGCGAAGTCTTTACCCGCAACGGGGAAGAGCATCTCAGCACCCTCCGAACGTCCTATCCAGTTGCGCTGGGTCTCCTTTATGGAATCGCTCCATGCGAGCCCTTCAAGATCGTCGAGCAGACGGGGAGCGTAAGCACTTACGCGCAGACACCACTGATACATCAGCTTCTGCTCTACCGGATAACCGCCGCGGATCGACAGGCCTTCACTCACCTCGTCATTGGCAAGCACCGTCCCGAGCTTCGGACACCAGTTGACCATCGTATTGCCAAGATAGGCGATGCGGTAGTTCATCAGAGTGTCGCTCTTGGCCTTTTCATCCATGGCGTTCCATTCTTCGGCCGTAAAGGTCAGGTCTTTTGTCTGCGCCGCGTGGAGGCCTTCAGTGCCGTGCTTCTCGAGGTGGGCGATGAGGTCGTCGATGCTCCGGGCTTTCTGCGCCTCGGTGTCGTAATATGACTCAAACATCTTGATGAAAGCCCATTGTGTCCACTTGTAATACTTCGGGTCACAGGTCTTTATCTCTCTGTCCCAGTCATAGCAGAAGCCTATCTTGTCGAGCTGGCTGCGATAGCGGTCGATATTGATGAAGGTGGTCTTCTCGGGGTGCTGCCCCGTCTGGATGGCATATTGCTCGGCGGGCAGTCCGTAGGCGTCGTAGCCCATGGGGTGGAGCACGTTAAAGCCTCTCAGACGTTTATAGCGAGAGAAGATATCTGAGGCGATATAGCCCAAGGGATGACCTACATGGAGGCCGGCGCCCGACGGATAAGGAAACATGTCGAGCACATAATACTTGGGCTTCGAGGGGTCAATCTCGGCGCGATAGGTCTTGTTGTCGCGCCAATATTGTTGCCAGCGGCTTTCTATGTCGCGGTGATTATATTCCACTATATTTGGTTTTTAATGATTATTCAATTTAGGTTTATCAGAGGCCAAGCTGGGCCGAGAGCTCGAGCATGCGGTCAATTGGGCGCCTCCCGCGCTCTGTGAGCTCCTGAGGCAGTTCCACCCTGGGGGCAAGATCGCGAAGGCAGTCACGCAGCTTCTCCAAGGTGTTGAGTTTCATGAATGAACAGTCGTTGCAGCCGCAGGTGGAGTCGGTCGGAGGAGCCGGGATAAAAATCTTGTCGGGACATGCACTCCTCATCTGGTGGAGGATACCGCTCTCGGTGGCCACAATCATCTCCTTTGCCCCGCTTTGCTTGGCAAAAGCGAGGAGGGCTGCGGTGGAGCCCACTTTGTCGGCTATGAGCCTCACCGGACGCTGACACTCGGGATGAACCAGCAGCAGGGCATCCGGGTGCTCTGCCTTGAGGGCAAGGATCTTTTCAAGGGAGAAGCGTTCGTGGACATGGCAGGCGCCATCCCAAAGCACCATCTCGCGGCCGGTCTGCTGATTGATGTAGCTTCCCAGATTGCGGTCGGGGCCGAAGACTATCTTCTCATCAGCCGGGAGCGACTCGATTATCTCGCGGGCATTGCCCGAAGTCACTACAATATCAGTCAGAGCTTTGACATCGGCCGAGGTGTTGACATAGCTTACCACGGTATGCCCGGGATGCGCTTTGATAAAAGCCTCAAAGGCTGAAGCCTCGCAGCTGTCGGCAAGCGAGCACCCGGCCTGCGGGTCGGGCTCGAGCACAATCTTTTCCGGAGCGAGCATCTTGACGGTCTCCGCCATAAAATGCACTCCACACATCACCACCACAGACTCCTTTACCGTGGTGGCCCTGCGCGCGAGCGCCAGCGAATCGCCCAGATAGTCAGCCAGGTCCTGAATTTCCGGGATAGTATAATAATGCGCTAAGATACAGGCATTGCGCTCTGCCTTCAGGCGCTTTATCTGTTCAATAATATCTTCTTGAGACATAACCTTACAAATATTCTGCAAAATTAGCGATAATTCTGCAATCCTCCGCCCTCACCCTTCAAAAAAAGCGCCCTGCTTCAGGGCGCTTGACGGTCTTGAGCTGCCGACGGTGGCTGCCGACACATCATATTATCTGGCTATCGCGAAAAAAATCGTAGGAAACCCGGGCGTCTCTTTGGTGCTTTATGCCTTCCCGGAGCAGTCGGTGTGACGCCTGGCGGCAGTGTCTCAGGCTCGTCGATAAGTCCCTCTTGTATCAGTTTCAGGGAATCGGATGGCGTAAGAGGCTCCATCTCCATATCATCGGCAACTCCCTGAGTATCGATCCTGAGATTAGCGAATGAGGAATTGCGCACTCCGCGACTGAACACTCCCTCTATCTGGTCCAGAAGGTTGATGCGCGCGTGATTGACTATTTCGCGGCTTTCTACAACGCTGTTTTCCTTAAACTTGGCTCCGCCAAATCTGACCTTATATTTCCTGGGACTGCCTGAAAGATTGATGCCGAATTTAAAGGGTATTGGCGATTTCAGCACTGAGATGTGATAGTTGAAGTTCATCGCCAGGTCGTTTGACCCGTAGACTCCCAGGCGGTAGCGGTCGATGCTGAAGGTAAATGGATAGACTCTCAGCAGCCCGTCGCTGATGGTCATCTCTACATTAAGGCTGTGCAGGGTGGTGTCGGTCTTATTCCTGAAGCCCAGCCATTTGGCGAGGGTCCGGTATTTGTCGTGGTCAATAAATGCCAGATTATCTCCCTGGATCTTCACGGCTGCATTGAGCGACGGGAGCACGATATTCATCCCGGAATCAATCCGGCAGGTGGCGGCAAGATCCACTCCCACCATACCTGAGAAATCGTGCATCAGCGGGGTTATGGAGTCAATGGCAGGCACGAGCTTCACGAATTTTGCTATATCGAAGTCGCTCAGCTCCATTCCGAAACCAAAGTTCATGGCCGTTGGTCGGGGAGCAGAATAGAGGGCCGAGATGTTGAGATTGCCGGCATCCGAACTCGCATTAAGATTATGGAGGTTGACTCCGCCGTCGTAGACCAGCACTTCTCCCTCAAGATTTCGCACATTGAGGTCACCGTAGACAACTCTGGAGGCGGCAATCTCCACCTTCCCGTCGACATTCACCGGAATCAGCACCGGAGCATCGTGCCCGGGCCCGGCTTTTGACAGGGCTTCGAGACGCTCTTCAAGAGTCTTGTCGTCGACGGCCCTCAGCCTCGGGGTGTCTACGCCCTTACGGCGCTTCGCGTTATAAGACGCGCCGGTAAAGATCGCTGCCGATAGCTCATTGACATCTATGGTGTTGCTCATCAGCGCAAGATTGATCTTGAGATTATCGTGGGTATCCGATGTCAGGGCTTGCTTGACATTGGTTATAAGGCCCGAAATGGTCATATCTGTGCTTCCGACCTTTAACGAGATGTCTGAGATGTCGATGGTATCGTTGTTAAACGATAGATCGACTCTGGATATACGGTTGGAGAGGGGAAAGAGCGGGGTGAGGAGGCGAGAGCGGGTGGTGGCTACGGAGCCTGTCAATTCCCAGTCGTTGAGGAAACGTCTAAACTGAGGAGTGAGGTTCCAGACCAGTATCTCATCGTTGTCCGTATCGGCGGCGTCATAGACCCTCTTAGTGTGTTTGCCATGTTTCCGCTTGTTATAGACGTAGCGGTAGACTGCCTCCGGAGACAGATAGCCCGGAGCCTTTCGGGGCTCGCGACGGGCTCTCCCCGAGGGGACGTCCTTTGCTGTATTATGCTTGGCAGTTGCCATCTTGCTGAGGCCGGCTTTGACCGCGACACTATCGAGGACCACCCTGTCTGTCATCGTCCCCGCCGAGACTTTCCCTACCATCAGGTCTGTGACTATATCAGGGAGTCCGGGAGCGCCTTTGCGGCTCCTGACTCTCACCGGCCCGGCTATATCGCTCATTTTGGCGCCGGGCTGTCGGTAATGGAGGTCACATTGAAACGCCCTACCCTGAGATAGCCCCCGATGGGAGGTATCAGCTCTGAGCCGCGACTATTATGATCACCATTGCCCCCGGTGGTTGCTTTAAGAGCTATCTTACTTAGCGACAGATTGACTCCGCTCACCAGTATCGAGGCTGTATCGATTTTGACAATTGCCTGTAGCCGCTTCGATCCTACGCTCTCCTTTTCGCTCTTCAGATCAATGATTGCAGGGCCTATCTCAATGAGCTTGGCCGTGTCTTGCGTCAGGTAATAAAGATCACGCATCTCAACTCTGCCGGAGGCTTCGAGGCTATGGAGGCCTCCGGGCTTAATCATGGAGAGACTTCCGCGGGCCCGCAGGTCAGTGGCTATCTTGCCGGAGAGATAGCCCGGGATCTCCTCCCTTACTATCTCCGGCAGGTCACGCAGGTCAAGGCTCCCCTCAATGCCTATGTCAAAAGAGGGATCGGAGACAAGCGTCGAAATCTGCCCTTCAGCCTCAAGGTTGGTCCCCGGGGCGATCAGGCTAAAGTGCTTAAGATCAACCATTATACTGTCAGGAAGATTGGTGACGGTATTAACCGCCACATCCAACGCCAGATCTGTGATATGGCTGTCGCCGTAGTCGAGCGTCGACGGGGCTATGCTGAGGTCTATCTTGGCTGTTGGCAATGTGTCGGTAACAAGATTCATCGGGCGCGTAAGCTCCACCGTGGCTCCCACACACGCATCTGTTAAAAAATAGGGCTCTCGCAGATTATATCTGCTCCTGATGGTATCGGGCAACACCGTCAGCAGATCAGTGACCGGCACAGGTTGCAACTCCACCTTGCCACGCTTTACTATTGGACTCGATGTCAGGTCAATCTCGCCTGAGACAATGGCCCTGGCAAAGGCCCATTGCACTTCCATCTCATCCATCGCCACTATTCCCGGGCTGACAGGATCATAATACACCTTACCGTTGAGCCCGAAGCTGATATTTTCAAGGTTGGTGATAAGAGTGGCGCGCGATGAGGTGACGTTGCCGCTTACCTTCAGCCGGTAGGTCGGCTCGCTTCCGCCGTCAACTGAGGCATCCGTCAGCAATAGCACCGATGCCGAGGTGGAATCGGTCGCGTTAAAAAACCTCATGGCCCTGGGCGACTCCAGCGACAGTCGATTGATCCTGAAGCCGGGCAACTTGGCCTTTGACCTGTCCATCGTGTCGACCGGCAGCTTTATAATATCATAATTAGCCTTCCCGTCATGGGCTATGACAAGGTTGGCGCTCAAGCCTTGGAGAGAGACATCGTGTAGCGAAAGTTCGCCATTGACGATCAGTCGCTTAATATCAAGGGCTCCACTGAAATGGTCTAATGCTAATAAAGAATCGGCATACTCCGGCAGCAACCCTTTCTGCTCGGTGCTCAGAGAATCAAAGGCATGGGAAATCACACAGAGATTATCCACATCAACACTTAAAATCGGGAACTTTGCTCTAAACCCGAGATTAATCTCCCCGACCTTCACATCCCCGTCAATATAGTCGTTGGCAAGACGCTCAACCATCGGTGCGAGATACCTCGAGTCAACAAATCCCACTACGCAAAAGATAAGCACCCCGACACATAGTAGTCCGGCGACGAGGATAATTCCCGTCACCTTCAGCATCTTGATCCATCGGGATCTACGATTATCGTCCTTATGTGCGCCCATAAGCTCTATCGGGTCAAACTCAGCTGTAAAGTCCTGAGAGAAAAGAGTGATGAATAAATTTTACAGCTACCCCAAAGATATATCGCCAATAAATAAAGGATAGCTATTAAAAAAACAACCCAAAGCCCCGAGAGTTCACTCGCCCTCCCGATAATCCCCCCTCACCATTCCCCATGCCATATCCTCGGGAGGAGACGGCGCGGCACCCTAAGTCGCCGGGGTCGCGATTTATTGCCACCCCGGCCGCCATCGGTATTATCTTACGCGAAATAGCGCGAGGAAGGAATGATTAGGTTGCGAGGGTCGCAATAGTTATTACTCACCCCGGCGATTCGGGCACGGGGGAACGGGGAGTGCTTTGGTTGCGGGGAAGAATTTGATGGGAGCGGCTTGGCGCCCCGAAGGGGCGGGACCCTGAGTAGCCCCGGGTGAAACCCGGGGTAAGGGGCTAATAATCTTTTTGTTGCGCCCCGAAGGGCCGCGACAAGGCGGAGACCATTCCGGGTCGATGAAGTCGGGGCGCGGCGAGTGTCTGGGCGTTTTCCCCGGGTTTCACCGAGGGCTATTCTGGGTTTGACCCTTCGGAGTGGAGCGGCCAGTATAGATGATCCGGTCACGTTGCGTGACACAGCCCGCGGAGCAGGCGGTCTTGTCACGAACCCCGCTCGACATCGCCACTCTGCGGCTCCAACGCCTCGCGGACTACCGTGCGGTTGCAGGCGAGTCGGGATGAATGATTTTGGCGCCGAGGTAGCCATAGGTATTATTCACCCCGGCGATTCGGGCGCGGGCAGCACGGGGATTGTTTTGGTCGCCGGGAAGAATTTGATGGGGTCGCTGGACGCCCCGAAGGGGCGGGTCCCTGAGTAGCCCCGGGTGAAACCCGGGGTAAGGCGCTAATAATCTTTTTGTTGCGCCCCGAAGGGCCGCTATAAGGCGCCTATCATTCCGCGTCGTTGAAGGCGGGTCGCGGCCCTTCGGGGCGCGGCGGGACTCGGACCGTTTTCCCCGGGTTTCACCCGGGGTTATTCTGGGTTTCACCCCTTCGGGGTGGAGCAGCCGCGACTTTGATATCGTCGTATGCGGATGGAGGAACTGTAGGGTTGCCGTTAGTGGCCTAAATGAATGATCTGGTCGCCGAGGTCGCGATGTATCGCGACCCTACATTGGTCGGCGGTCCCGGCCGCACGGGAAGGGCGGATTGTAGGGTCGCGATATATTGCGAC
>CAZAUV010000118.1:0-7366 GCA_964488335.1 uncultured Bacteroides sp. | reverse complement strand
AGGAAGAGCAGCGGGGTAGTGATCTTGTCGGCGAGATAAAGAGGGCTCTGACCCACGTAGAGGTCCTGGCGGTCCCAGGGATAGCTGTTGGCCATGGACACCTCGCTGTAGCTGTAGCCCCAGTAGCCCTCGCCCCAGTAGGAGGTGTGGTCAGAGATGCCTGCATGGCTGATGGCTGCGGCAAACATTGGAGTCTGCGTCTGTAGATACTGGGTCATGAAGCCGCCATAGCTTGCGCCTATACAGCCGAGGGCTGTGGAGTCGGCCCATTCATTGGAGCGGCAAAATTGCCGGGTCCCTTCGATGATATCCTGTGCCACTCCTTCGCCGGCAGTGTTGACATGGCGCGAGGCCCATTCCTGACCGCGACCGGTGCAGCCGCTCGGGTTGATTACGAGCACTGCATATCCCTGGGCGGCATAGAGATGATGAGGATAGCGGCTCTCGAAGTTGCGGGAGGTGGGAGAGCAACCGCCGTAATAGTTGACGATTACAGGATATTTTTTGGATGGGTCGAAGTCGGCCGGGAGGTAATAGCGGGCGTTGATGGTGTCGCCGCGTGAGGTCACATAGTCAAAGGGGATGCATTCGCCGAGGCTCACTGAGGCGAGGCGCTCGTCGGAAGGGCTGTCGAGGAGACGCGTCGTCGAGCGGCGCAGGTCGGTCAGATAGAGGCGGTCGGAGTTGGAGGCCGACTGTCCGCGCCATGCCAGGAGGCTCCCGTTGGCGGGAAGGGAGAAGTTGGAGACAAGTTCCTCGCTGTCCACCACCTGCTTGAAGCTATCCTTCCGCGAGGGATCGTAGGAGTAGAGGCTCACCAGATCGCCGTTCTCGGCGGTGAAGTAAATCTTGCCGTCGGCGCGGCTCCATTCGGCATTGGTCACCGAGGGATCGAAATATTTGGTGATGGGGTCAATGGAGCCGTCGGCCGGGTTGATTATATAGAGCTCCCCCTCGATCATCGAGGCCGTGCGCCCCTCGGGAAGATTGAGACCGATGCCGCCGAGGGCTTCGGGTGTGCCGCTGATGAGCACTCGGGTACCATCGGGCGAGAATGAGGCGGAGTTGACAAATCCATCATCCTTGACGAGAGTGTCGGCCTTCATCGTAGCGAGGTCAATCAGAAGGATATCGCGAAGGGTGGTAGGACGCTTCTCATAACGCGAGCGCTGGGTGGCCACGAGTATCTTCTTGCCGTCGGCCGAGATATCGTTGAGATAGAGCTGACGGAAGCCGAAGGTCAGGGGGGTGGTGATGCCGCTCTTGAAGTCTACCTTCCATAGCCGGGCCCGGCGGCGCCATCCGGGCTGACGGTCTTCAGGCTCAAGTATCTGATAGACATCCCCTTCGGCCGGACCGTCGACCCAAGTGGTGAGGATGCCGAAATCTTCTGTAGGAGCTATCGTCAGTTGTCCCTCGGGGAGCGCCGTGGCGAGGATATTCTCGGTGCCCGTCGCCGGGTCGATGGTATAGAGGGTATTGGTGCCGTCGTCGGCGATGCGCATGGCATAGAGCAGGGGCGATGATGGCATCCAGCGGGCATTGTCGCGGCGGAGGCCGCCTGAGGGCTTGCCCGTGGTTGTGTCGATGATGCGTGAATAGCTGTCGCGCTTATGACCGCCGGGGGCAGTAGTCGAGTAATATGTCATCAGATAGCGGCCGTCGGGCGAGATGGAGGTCCAGGTGGTGTGGGTGCCGTCGCTGAAATCGTTGAGCGAAGGCATCCGTCCGGGGGTCGCCGAGGGGGTGGTCACGCTGAGCTTATCCTCTGAGCCGGAGGGGATGATGAGTGCCACGTCGGCCACCGGGTTGCTCCCCTCGCGCCCGATCCAGTCAATGTCTATGGTGTGGGAGCCGGTCTTGAGATTGAAGGGGCCGACAGTCTCCTTGCCGCCGACAAGCACCGTGGCGCCGTCGGGAGCCTTGACGCTCAGGCCTGAGATAAAGGTCTTTACATCTACGCGAAATGTCAGGCGTCCCATCATTGTCGAAGCGCTGTCGGTCTTCAGTGTCTCGCCGCGGGCTATGGTCTTCACGGACCCCGAAGCCGAATGGCGATTGAGAGGCATCACGGCCGTGGGGTCATAGGCGTGGCCGTTGACATCCACGCTGTCGATCATCAGGGGCATCGGCAGGGAAAGAGCCGGGCGCGTGTCAAAGGATTGAATATATATGGTGTCGGGCGAGGCCGTCGGAGCGCCGGCCATTGAGGCAGTCGCTAATAATCCGGCCGTTGCCATCACGATTTTTTTCATAATTATGCAATGATGAGGTCTATTATTTCAAGAGAATGGAAATCACAGTCAGGTTCCTCTCCATTACTTTCAGCCTATGCCGTCAATAATGGTCTGAGGGCCCTAATATCGTGCAAAGATAAGAATTATCGGGTAAACGCCTCCTCTCTGCATTAAAAAAAGTCACTGCCTCGGCTTCGGTTGTGTCTTCGCTATCAGGTAGAGAGGATGGTAAGTCAGCGAGGCGATGCCCGAATTAATTATAGCTCGCAATGTTGATGGCGACGATGGCGTTGAAGTCAGCGCATTGACCCCTGTGAGACTGATATGGCGCAGAAGCGAGCGGGTGTCTGTAAAGTCTTTCACTATAGTCTCCTCTGTGGCGGATTCGATAATAAAGCCGGCAGCCGAGAGTATTTCAACCCACTCTCCGAGGCTCATATAATTGAGCGGCGAATGTATGAAGGAATTGAGCTCACGGAAATTATCAGGGCCGAAGGTCGCAAATGCGAGCAGACCGCCCGGGCGCAATGCCTTCAGGCAATTAGCAACAAAGCGGCGCGGAGAGTTAAACCACTGAAAGGTTGATGACGAGGCTATCATATCGAGCGAACTCGGCTCAAGATGAGAGATAGCGGCCTCGGCATCACACCGGCGATGGTCCCCTGGAAGCTCATCGGCTATCGGGGCTATATCCCATAGTGTGAGGTGGACGGGATGAAGCGATTCAACAAGGGCACGGGTGAGCATGCCGGTCCCAGCCCCTATCTCGAGGAGATCTGTGACCCGGCGCTCCGCCGCCGCTTCTGCCGTCAGTCTCGCGAGCCTGAGCGCAATCTGACGCTGCGCTGCAGCCTCATCTTCATAGCTGTCGGAAGAAGCGGCAAATCGCTCCGCGATGAGTGTCTTGTCTCTCAGTGAGCGGCTTATTATCATCTCAAAGTCGGGGAGATGAGGGCCATCCACCTCTATCACGCGCCTATGCCCCTCCCAGGCCACACGCTGATTGTCAGCGGGGATAATGCGGTCGGAGGCAGATATATAGACCGTGTCCCATAGATAAAGTCCGTCGGCTGCAGGTCGCTCCAGGTCTCTTATCGCCCTCAGCTCTGAAGCGAGCTCTTCGATATCGGTGCGGAGGGGTGCTGAAAGCGAGAATGTGGCGAAGGCTTGTGACGAGCCACACATCCTGCGGCGAAATTTGGTCAGCGTGGCGCCCGATAGTCCGGTCAGTGTGCCTTCAAATATCGCTACCGGGATGCCGCTGTGGTCATCGACCGGAAAGAGAGTGCCGTTGACGGCCACTCGTGCCGTGACCGGTAGCCCGGGATGTAACCGGAGAAATCTCTGGGCAGCCGGCACCCCAAACGACCATGCCACGACGCATATCTCCCCATAGCTCTCAAGGAGAGCTTCGTCGGCCGCAGTGAGCGAGCGGTAATCATAAGCCACAGCTATATCATATCCCTCATGCCGCAGTCCGCTGAAAGGCCGGGCATCCATTCCCCATCCAGCAAAGATGATTATCAATCGGGGAGAGCCGGAGCGGTGGGTCAGTGTGATTTGCATAGGTCAGTGAGGATGGTGGCAAAGCGGCGTATCTGCTCGGGATCAATGGCGGCGCTCAGAGAGATACGCAGCCGTTCGGTCCCCGGTGGCACTGTAGGTGTCCGGATAGGAAGCACCTTAAAGCCCTCGTCGAGGAGGCGGCCGGAGAGAGCTACGGTGAGCCTGGCATCGCCTGTTATTACCGGCACGATGTGGGAGGCCCGGGCCGGACGCATCTCCTCCGGAAGAGGCGCGAGAGCCTTATGGAGAGTCTGCTCCAGAAGGCTCAGCCTCTCGCGCTCTTCGGTCATCATCGGGAGGCGCCTGATGATAAATTCTGTCCAGGCGCTATTGAGCGGCGGCAGGGCCGTAGAGAAGATAAAACTGCGGGCGCGATTGATTGCGTAATCACGTATTAGGGGGCTCGCCGCACAGAAGGCTCCCACCGAGGCGGCAGCTTTGCCGAAGGTGCCTACCACAATGTCTATTTCCTCAAAATCAGCCATCTCGGCGGCCAGGCCGAGTCCCTTTTGGCCCTTAGCACCAAAAGAGTGGGCCTCATCGACATAGAGCATCACACTGGGAAACATACGCTTAAGCTCCACGAGGGCCTGGAGATCAGCGCGGTCGCCGTCCATGCTATAGACCGATTCCACCGCCACGATCACACGCTCATAGCCTGAGGCTTCTTTGCGCAAAATGCTCTCGAGGGCATTGAGATCGTTGTGGCGAAAGCGCCGGAATGGTGCCCGGGAGAGCACTATCCCGTCAATCATACTCGCGTGGACCAGCTTATCGGCCACAATGAGGGTCTTTGGCTCGGATGCAAGGGCCCCTAACAGCCCTGTATTGGCGTGATAGCCGCTGTTGAAGAGAAGCACCGGCCTGCGATAGAGCCCCGCCAGCGTCTCCTCAAGGCTATGATGGGCTTCCTGCGAGGCTGCCAACAGGCGCGAGGCCGATGCCGAGAGGGCCGGAGGATTTGATGCGATGGAGGCAAAAAACTCGTCGCGCAGATCCTCCCGGGAGGCTAACCCGAGATAGTCGTTGCTCGACAAGTCTATAGCCCCTCCCCTTCCAGATGTGTCGGAGGGGATGGACCGGAAGTTACCCGACGAGCGGAGCCGCTTGAGAGTGTCGTCGTAAGACATTATGAATACTATTTTTAGCGGATAATCACGGCCTCTGGCCGAAAAAATCCCCGCAAATTTACACATTTTTTCCGTCTCCCCTCTCCTTCTTTCAGCCCCAAATCGGCTCCCATCGGTAAAAATGGTAATTATTACCGTGGTTTTGGGCGTTGCTCTGCGGCGGATTTTATTTATCTTTGCCGAGGTTTATAACGCCCCCGCAAATAGATGAAAAGAATTATTCTTCTCTCCTTTTTAACACTAATCTCCCTAAATATGGCTCTTTCTCAAAACCCTACCCGCCTGACATCAGGCCCGACGGAAATGCACCAGACTGCCGGGCGGGCTCAGCTTGGCGACTTTGCTCCGATATTTGCTGAGCTTAATGATGATGTGCTCTTCGGCCAGGTCTGGAGCCGCACTGATAAACTCGCCTTGCGCGACCGGAGCATCGTGACGGTCACTGCGCTCGTGAGCAGCGGCATTATCGACTCCTCGCTTAAATATCACCTCATGGAGGCTAAGAAAAATGGCGTGACACGCACTGAAATAGCCGAAATACTCACCCAGATTGCCTTCTATGCCGGCTGGCCCAAAGCCTGGGGAGCGTTCCGCCAGGCCACCGAAGTATGGGCCGACGACACTGATGCCACAGATGCCAAGGCCAAGTTTGAGCAGCAGAGCATATTCCCTATCGGCGACCCGAATACGGCTTATGCAAGATATTTCATTGGCAACAGCTATCTGTATCCGGTCAACACCGACGGCATTTTTGTTGCCAATGTGACCTTTGAGCCGGGCTGCCGCAACAACTGGCACATCCATCAAGCATCCACCGGTGGCGGCCAGATCCTCATATGCACCGCCGGCGAAGGCTGGTATCAGGAGGAGGGTCAGCCGGCCTTGAAGCTTCGCCCCGGCGATGCTGTCACCATCCCCGCCGGCGTCAAGCACTGGCATGGAGCCGCCAAAGACAGCTGGTTTTCCCATCTCGCCTTTGAAGTTCCGGGCGAAAACACATCCAACGAGTGGCTCGAGCCGGTCGATGATGACCATTATTCAGCTCTCCCCGAATAATTTTTCAGATTTTTTTCGGTAGGTAATCAAACTTTTATCTACCTTTGGATGCTGAATTTTATTCATTACTAAACTCTGCGAAAATATGGGAAACCCAATGTTTGACATTCCTTACGGATTGTATGTCGTGACCACCAACGCCGATGGCCGCGACAACGGGTGCATTTCCAACACCCTCCAGCAGGTCACCGCCACTCCCAACCAGGTGTCGGTATGCCTCAATAAGACCAATCTCACCACCGAGATGATAGAGAAATCGGGTGTATTCACTGCCTCGATTATCAGCCGGAAGGCCGACTTCAGCCTCTTCAGGTATTTCGGCTTCCAGTCGGGCCGGACGGTTGACAAGTTTAAGGATTTCACCGACTGCAAGCGCGTGGACAACGGTACTATGGCCATTACCGCCGGCACCAACTCTTATATCTCGGTAAAGGTGACTCAGACCATTGACCTCGGGACCCATCTGATGTTTATCGGCGAGGTGACGGCTATGGAATCGCTCTCTGATATTCCCTCGGCCACCTACTCCTATTATCAGGAGCATATCAAGCCTCAGCCCCAGGCTCCCGCCAAGGCCGAGGCAGGCCACACGGTGTGGCGATGCAAGGTGTGTGGATTTGAGTATGAGGGCGCCGAGCTACCCGCTGACTATACTTGCCCCATCTGCAAGCATCCCGCTTCCGACTTCGAGAAGGTTGAGATAACCGACAGTGTGGCCGATCAGCCCACCAACCAATATTCCGGCACCAAGACTGAGAAAAATCTTCAGGAAGCCTTTGCCGGAGAGAGCATGGCCCGTAATAAATATACTTACTTTGCTTCCGTAGCCAAGAAAAACGGCTATGAGCAGATTGCCGCGCTCTTCCTCAAGACAGCCGACAATGAGAAGGAGCATGCCGAGCTCTGGTGTAAGGCACTCGGCGGAGTCAGCAAGGATGTGGCCACCAACCTCCTCCACGCTGCCGAAGGCGAAAACTATGAATGGACCGACATGTATGACCGCTTCGCCAAGGATGCCGAGGAAGAGGGCTTCCACCAGCTCGCCGAGCAGTTCCGCGGCGTTGCCGCCATCGAGAAGCACCATGAGGAGCGCTATCGTGCCCTCCTGCGCAATGTCGAGGCTCAGGAGGTCTTCCGCAAGGCAGGTGTCACGGTATGGGAGTGTCGCAACTGCGGCCACATCAGCGTCGGCACCGAGGCTCCCGAGGTGTGCCCCGTATGCTTCCATCCCCAGAGCTACTTCGAGGTCAATTGCGAAAACTATTGACCCTTCTCCCCCCCCCACTGATATGACAGTCCCGGGAGAGCGGCCGCTCTCCCGGGACTGTCATATTTATAACCGTTGCTTATAGTGTTTTGATTACACGGCAGGGATTG
>CAZAUV010000117.1:0-7501 GCA_964488335.1 uncultured Bacteroides sp. | reverse complement strand
GCCAATTTCAAGCCGCAGGAGGGCAATTTTGTCCAGGACGGTCACCTCATCTCGTCGCGCGTCGGTACCTATGCCCCCAACGATTTCGGCCTCTATGACATGGCCGGCAATGTCAGCGAATGGACCTCCACGGCCTTCACCGAAAGTGTTTCCAAGCTCATGAGCGACCTCAATCCCGAGTATCGCTACGATGCCGCCCTCGAAGACCCCTATAAGATGAAGCGCAAGATTGTCCGCGGCGGCTCCTGGAAAGATGTGGCCCATAATGTCAGGAGCGACCTCCGCATGTGGGAATATCAAAACGAGCAGCGCTCTTATATAGGCTTCCGCTGCGTCCGCACTCAGATCGGCTTTGCAAAAGGCACCGGTAAGAAGAAAAAATAATCTCATCTCCCAATCCCCTGACAGTCAATCATAATCCCTGACAATGAAAAAGTTTCGCAAATATAAAAACAGCGTTGAAAAGTTTCTCTCAGGCGAGAGCGGACAGAGATTTTTTAACTTTGCCTACTCAATAGGCGCCGCCATCGTAATCTGGGGCGCCCTCTTCAAAATTCTCCACCTCCCCGGAGGCAACACCCTCCTCTGCATAGGCATGGGCACCGAGGTATTTATGTTTATCCTCACTGCCTTTGACCGCCCCTCGCGCGACTATCACTGGGAGGAGGTTTTCCCCGTCCTCGACACTCACAATGCCGAAGACCGGCCCGACCTCTCCGGCTCCGGCGAGGGTGGCCCTGCCGTAGTAGGCGGCGGAGGCACAATCGTCATAAACGGTGGCGGAGGAGTTGCTTCAGGCGACATTGCTCCTGTCGGAGGGGCCAATGTTGGTTCAGGCGTTGTCTTTAGCGGCGGCGCTTCGGTCCCCGTTTCTCAGGCTGCCGCTCAGGGTGGTTCAGGCGCCCCGTCATATAATATCCCCATGCCGGTCCTCACCGGCGACGCTTCGACCGATGTTGCCGCCGTCACCGAGCACTATGTGGAGCGCATGAGCTCTATTGCCGAGCAGATGGCCCACCTCCAGGAGTCGACCGAGGCCCTCAATGCCGCTTCCGACACCCTCCTCCAGGCTTACCGCGCCATCACCGAAAACTCCGACTCCGTAGGCGCTTCATCTACCGGCTATGTCGAGCAGATGCAGGCCCTCAACCGCAACATTCAGGGCCTCAACACTATCTATGAAATTCAGCTTAAGAGCGTAAGCTCCCAGCTCGATGCCATCGACCGCGTAAACCGCGGCATCAAGGACATCCGCGACATGTATGAGCGCTCGGCCAATCAGAGCTCCCGCTATGCCGAGGAGACCGAGAAGATGGCCCGCCATATGCAGCAGCTCAATCTCCTCTATGAGCGCATGATTCAGGCCATGACCATCAATATGTATAATCCGGCTGCCGCTGCGCCCATAACTCCCGCCCCCGCCCCGGCTCCCGCTGCTACTGAAGCTCCGGAAGCCACTGCTGCAGCTCCTGCCGGCGAACCTCAGTCAATAGCCTAATTCTCTCTAACCTAATTCACTAACTCCTCCTCAATCTCTGCATGGCACAATCCTCAGGTAAGCTCTCGCCGCGTCAGAAGATGATCAATCTTATGTATATCGTCTTGACGGCTATGCTTGCTCTCAACGTTTCCAGCGATGTCCTCAACGGCTTCACGCAGGTTGAGGATGGCCTCTCGCGCACCAATGCCACTGTGGCCCAGCGCAACGAGGCTATCCTCGGCAAGCTCCAGGCCTTTGCCGACCAAAACCCCGACAAGGGCACCCCCTGGCTCATGAAGGCGCGCGAGGTGGCTGAGGAGACCTCCCGCATGATTGCCACCGTCGATTCCTTCAAGCTCGCTATCGTCACTGCTGCCGACGGCTCGGATGCCGACATCAATAATATCCGCAACCGCGACGACCTCGAGTCGGCCTCGGTGGTGATGCTGAATCCCGCGTCGCTACGCGGCCAGGCGCTCAGGGAGCAGGTCGACAGCTATCGCTCTTTCATCGGTGCTTATATGACTGACTCGGTCAAGCGCGCCACTATCGACGACGCCCTCTCGACTGCCAAAATCACCGATCCAAATACCGGAATCGTTCGCCTCTGGGAAGAAGCCAAGTTTGAAAACCAGCCCGTGGTAGCTGCCGTAACTCTCCTGACCAAACTCCAGAACGATATCCGCTTCGCCGAAGGCGAGGCCCTCAATACACTTTTGGCAAATGTCGACGCCGGCGATGTCCGCGTCAATGAGCTCAATGCTTTTGTCATCCCTCAGAGCCGCTTCGTAATGAAGGGCGAGAAGTATTCGGCCAACATTGTCTTGGCCGCTGTGGATACCACAGCCCGCCCCGTAATCAAGATAGGCGGCAAGGAGCTCCCCTCTTCTGCCAACGGCCTTTATGAATTTGTGGCTTCGTCGACAGGCTCCTTTGACTATTCCGGTGCCCTCGAGGTGACTCACGGCGACGGCTCTGTCACCTCCCATCCCTTCTCATCCACCTACGTGGTCATGGAGCCTTCAGCCACAGTCTCGGCCACGATGATGAATGTCCTCTATGCCGGCATCGACAACCCCATCAGCATCTCCGTGCCCGGCGTCCCCTCGGCCAATGTCACAGCCACTATGAGCAATGGCTCCCTTACTCGCCACGGCGACTCCTGGGTGGCCAAGCCCGCTAAGGTTGATGAGAATGCCGTGATCACCGTATCAGCGGCCATGCAGGGGGGATCGCCGCAGACCGTTGCCGCCACCACGTTCCGTGTCCGCCGGCTCCCCGACCCTACTGCTTATATCGCCGTTGGCTCAGACCGCTTCAAGGGTGGCCGCATGCTCCCCAAGCCTCAGCTCCTCGAAGCTAAGGGTCTCGGAGCCGCCATCGACGACGGCATGCTCAATATCGACTTCCGCGTGGTCAGCTTCGAGACCATCTTCTATGACTCGATGGGCAATGTGATGCCCGAGCTCTCCGACGGCGCCAATTTCTCTCAGCGACAGATCAATCAGTTTAAGCGCCTCTCGCGCGGCAAACGCTTCTTCATATCAAAAATCAAGGCCATTGGCCCCGACGGCACTGAGCGCACCCTCCCCTCAGCCCTCGAAGTCATCGTAGGCTAATTCCTCCCTCTCTATCCCAATCCTTTAAGCATGAAACGGCTCAACATATTTTTTGCGTTATCTTTCTTATCCCTCATCCCGCTGGCCTCTCCCGCCGAGGCCCAGACCGAGGGCCGACAGTCTTCAAGCGCCATTGTCAAGCGCCGCGCCGAGCAGGATGCGGCTGCCGCTCAAGGCTCTTCCTCTTCGCGCGTAACCGACCGTATGCAGCAGCGCTTCGATAATTCATCGGGCGTGGGAGATGCCGATAAGGCTTGGATGAAAGTCATCTACCGTCAGCTCGACCTTGATAAAGCGCCCAACACTCCCCTCTACTATCCCACCGATATTGTCGATGGCGAGGAAAATCTCTTCCGCATAATCATGCGCCTGCTGATGGACAATCAGATCAAGGCTTATGAATTCCTCGATGGCCGCGAGGTGTTTGAAGACAAATACCGTCTGTCGGTCCGCGATATGCTCGACCGGTGCTACATAGCATACACCGAGGCTAAGGGAAGCACAGAAAAAAACCCACGCTTCGTTGCCGACGAGGCCGACATTCCCGCAGCCGAAGTCCTTCGCTATTTTGTTATCGAGCAATGGGAGTTTGACCGCCGAAACAATCGACTCCAAAACAATATCCTGGCAATTTGCCCGGTGCTTATGCGCTCGGGAGAATACACCTCTGAGCCGGAGCCTATGCCTCTCTTCTGGGTCAAATATGCCGACCTCAGGCCTCATCTTATGACTCGCTCGGTGTTTCTCTCCGATGACAACAATCTCCCCACCGGCACCTACGACGACTTCTTTACGCTCAATCGCTATCAGGGCGACATCTATAAGACCCGCAATCTGCGAAATCTTTCTATGAATCAGATGTATCCCGACCCTGAAGACCGCCGCCGCGCTCAGGATTCAATCCAGGCCACGCTCGATAATTTCGACGCCAAACTCTGGGTGCCCTCGCTCGACCAGCTCGCTCAAGCCCGTGAAGGCGGAAATGAAGCCGCCACCGACTCCGTGGCCGCTGCCGACGGGCCCAAGGACGCAACCCGCTCCCGCTCTTCACGCGCAGCCACCCGCAAGGCTCAGTCCAAGCCCAAAGCCCGCGCCAAGAAAGAGCCCAAGGCCAAGCCCGCCGCATCCTCATCGGCCGCCCGTTCTGTCCGCAACCGCAAGAAATAATTCCCCATCCTGACCCCTATCCTCTGAGCCACCATGTCAGCACCTTCTTCCACAGTCAATACATCCGACGCCCCCGCCCGCTTCTCCCTCCGCGTGGCCCGCATCGACGAGATACCATCCCTCTCTGCGTTCCACCGATGGAGCATCCTCCGCGCCAAAGATGAGCCCGTAGGGGTGTCGCTCTCCACCCGTTTTATCATTGACCCCGGGCACGAAAATCTTCTTCACCTTCGCCTCATCGCTCGCTACCACACTCTCCGTAGCCAGCTTATCCGCCCCCTCATCGACTACGCTATAGAAGTGACCTTTGAAGTGGAGGATCTCAAGGGCCTCGCCTCGGAGCAGGACGGAGAGCTTCTCCTCGCCACCGGTCTCCTCTCCCTGACGCTGAGCGTAGGCATCGGTGCCCTTCGCGGCATGATAGCCCTCGGTGTACGCAACACCTTCCTGTCTCAATATCCCCTCCCCGTCTTCAGCATCGCCGACCTCCTTACCAAGGTCTCCGCACCCGATGCCGAAATGACCCGCACCGGGCGTCTCGCCACCATCCGCCTGGCCGACATCTGACTATCGGCGGCTGTAAAACAAATCAGTCACCCTTTGAGGCTTGTTTCCTCTGAGGGTGACTGACTGTATAAGGGAAGCTCCTTTTGCCTGATGAGACAGATGCGTGGTAATAATAAATGCTTTTTTATGCCCTGTATATTTAATGTGCGCTGTTAAGCCGATGCACTGTCAGATATGTCGAGTGGCGAAGTCGATACTTTATAATATCGGATGGATGGGATGCATCCACATCTCAAAATCCGACAAAAGGAGCTTAAAGGGAGATTATTCTTCTAATAAATCGGTTGTAAAGCTGAGCTCCTGGATGTGGAAGTCGAGCTTACGGAGAGCGGCTGAGCTTTCGTTGAAGAGATTACGAAAGTCGGCTAAGTCAACGGTCTTCACATAGCGAATTTCGTTGCGATTGTATCTGCTTGATGATGTGAGCAAGGAATAGGCCGAGTCAAGAGCACTGACACGCTCTTTTAAGGCGTCGCGCTCTGCGAGGAGCGACGTCAGGTTTCTCCCCTCCTCGTCATAGGTCTGGCTGTTGGTCATGTTGATGGCGTAGACCAATCGCTGATACTCGGCTAAGACAGTGTCGAGTTCGGCAAGTACCTCCTTCGCGGTCTCTTCGATTTCGTCTCCATCCTGGATTTTGACGCAGCTCTCGAGGCGACGGCTGAGCTTTGACAATTGGGTTCCCATCAGCTTGCGGATGCTTAAGGCTTCAGCTAATTTCATGTCTCTTGGTGGTGTTGGGTTCTTGATTTCGGTGCAAAATTAGGGGGCTGCTACGCAATGATTTTGCGCAGACAAAATTTTTTAATATTTTTGTCATAAAATTTTTCATCACAACAATGGCTCAGAATAAGAATGCCCTTATAAGATACCGCACCATCGACCGCTGCCTGCGCAACAAAGGACGTCGATGGACTCTCCAGGACCTCGTCGACGCCTGCAGCGATGCCCTTTATGAATATGAGGGTAAAGAGGATTTGGTAGGTAAGCGCACTGTGCAGCTCGACATCCAGATGATGCGCTCCGACCGCTTGGGCTATGAGGCACCAATCGAGGTCTATGACAGGAAATATTATCGTTATGCCGATCCCGACTATTCTATCAATAGTCGCCCTCTGTCGACCCACGATATCGATGTCCTTAACCGGGCTATCGATCTGCTGCGCCAGTTTGACGAGTTTGACCACTATCATGAGATGGCCGAGGTGGTTAACAGGCTGCAAGACAAGGTGGCCTCGGCAACCCGCAGACGCCCTATCGTCGATTTTGAGCGCAACCCCAATCTCAAAGGTCTTGAGCATCTCAATCCCCTCTACGATATTATAGCATCGCGGCAGACCATCAGCATCAACTATCAATCTTTTCAGGCCCGCGCTCCCAAGGAGTTTATCCTCTTTCCTCATCTGCTGAAAGAATACAATAACCGATGGTTTATTTTTGGCTCTCAGGTGAAGGATATGAAAATTGTAAATCTTGCCCTTGACCGCATTGTTAATTTCCACCCCTGCCCCGATATTCCTTATAAAGATAATCCCTCTTTCGGGCCCGACTTCTTCAGCGACACTGTAGGCGTGACAAAGCATAAGGGCACTCCGAAAGCAACCATAGTATTGAAAGCTTTCGAGACACAGGCAAGTTATATCCTCACCAAGCCTATCCACCCCTCTCAGCGGTTGCTGGAGACCTCCACGACCGACGGCTCGATGACCTTTGAGTTCTCTGCCGTGCTTAATCATGAGCTTACCGCCCGTCTCCTATCCTATGGGGCCGGGATAAAGGTCCTCTCGCCGAAACGCCTCACCGACGAGCTCCGCGATACCCTCATCAATGGAGCATCCCTCTACGGATAGCTACAGAGCCCTGCGACGCTTGAGTCGGCAGGGCTCTTGATGAGATTTTGTCACGGCGGGTCCTTTTTAGCGGTTGGCTCGCCGGGCTGCGGGATGGAGGCTTAATCCTCCTTGTTACGGTTCTTGGTCTTTTGGTTGGTCTTGGTGGCCGACGACTCGACATCTTTCTCCTCCTTGAGGTCGATTTCGTTGCCGTTTTTATCGATGACGCGATATTGTAGATAGGCGAGGCTCTGGTCGGGGACTATCTTAAATCTTCGGCCAAGCTCCATGCGCCATCGACGATAGGTGGAGATGAGGCCTTTTTTGATGTAAGCGTCGACAAATGGATGGATATACATCGTGAAATCGCTCTGGTCAAGCTCTCCGGTGAGATAAGCGAGCTTCTCGCGAAGAGTATCGGTGAAGAGGAGTGATGGCTGAATAGTGCCTTTGCCGAAGCAGGAGGGACACTCTTCTGCCGTGGTGATATCCAGGGCCGGCCTCACTCTCTGACGAGTGATCTGCATGAGGCCGAATTTGCTCAGCGGCAAGATGTTGTGGCGAGCTCGATCGGTCGACATCACCTCTCTCATATGCTCATAGAGGGCCTGTCGATGCTCCACCTTGTTCATGTCGATGAAGTCAATGACTATAATGCCGCCCATATCGCGGAGCCGGAGCTGACGGGCTATCTCGTCGGCGGCGCGCATATTGACTTCATGGGCATTGGTCTCCTGGTCGGGGGCCGCTTTGGAGCGGTTGCCTGAATTGACGTCGATCACATGTAGGGCCTCTGTGTGCTCGATGATGATGTAGGCTCCGGAGCGGAATGAGAC
>CAZAUV010000116.1:0-7604 GCA_964488335.1 uncultured Bacteroides sp. | reverse complement strand
ACTCGGGTAAGGGCTTTATGCGCCATCATGCTGGTTTAAATGAAAGAGCCGTGCCTATGGCCTATGACTCGGCTGAGAGGCAACCCGGAGACCGACTCCCCTTTTCCCTCACTGATGTTGGTAAAAAAGGTTACAATCGTCAACCCTTGACGAAGAATTGGGCACCCCGGGCGATAATTAGGCGCGCTGAGGCGGGAGGGAGGCGATTTTTTTCGTAACTTCGCGCCGTATTTGTGCCCGCATCTACAGCGGGACGGGTATTCCTACTATGTCGCGCCATTTCATCACCGCCCTCTGCGCCCTCTGCCTGCTCCTCTCCTCGGCCATCCCGGCCTGGGGAGATCCGGCGCTGCGCAATGACAGGAAGAAGGCCGATGATGAGTTTGTCGTGGTCCTTGACCCGGGCCATGGCGGCAAAGACTTCGGAGCCATCGGAGCTATCACCAACGAGAAGACCATCAACCTGGCGGTGGCCAAGATAGTGAGAGACATCATTCAGGATGAAGCCCCGCATATCAAGGTGGTGATGACCCGCTCCACCGATGTGTTTGTGACCCTCAACGGGCGTCCTGAAATTGCCCATAAGGCCGGAGGCGACCTCTTCGTGAGCATCCATACCAACTCGGTGGCCACGAGCAATCCCAATCGCAAGACGGTGGCCGGAGCGTCGGTCTATACCGTCGGCATAGGCAAGTCAGATGAAAACCTGGCCGTGGCCATGCGTGAAAACGCCGTGATGACCCTCGAGCCTGACTACACTACGGCCTATGAGGGCTTTGACCCCAACAGCGCCGAGAGCTATATCATCTTTGAGATGGACCGCGACCTCCACCTGGAGCAGAGCATCAAGGCTGCCAGGGAAGTGCAGAGACAGCTGACCACCACGGCCGGTCGCCGCGACCGCGGCATCATGCAGGCCGGATTTCTCGTGCTCCGCTACACCTCCATGCCATCAATCCTCATTGAACTCGATTTCATCTGCAATCCTACTCAGGAAAAATTTATGGCTTCGGCCGAAGGTCAGAGGGCCATGGGCGAAGCTATTGCCGACGGCATCCTCAACTATACCGATATGGCTCTCCGCGCCCGCGCCCACATAACGGGTAAGGCTCCGAAATCATCCTCGGCGCAAAATCGCAAGCGCTCCTCTAAGCGCAGGGGGGCAGCTCCGGCTCCGACCCGGGCCGCGGAAGTCGATGCGCCTGCCGAGCCGCCAGCCTCCGCCGTCGCTTCCGGTGTGCCCTCGGAACTCCGCGAAAACACCGACTCGACTTTTTACCGCATCCAATTCCTTACCACTCCCTCAGAACTTAAAGCCGGCGACAGTCGACTCAAAGACCTTCCTCCGGCTCCTATCAACTTCTATCGTCATGGCGGGATGGTGAAATATATCCTCGGGCGATTTGCATCTGAAAGCGACGCCGCAGAAGCGCTGAAGGCTGTCCGCCGGCGATATGCCGATGCTTTTATAATCACCACGCGAGGAAATTCACGCTTGTAATCACCCGTCTTCCCTAACCATTACTACCCTGATATGAAAAAAGAAATCACCATAGGCCTCTCGGTCATCATTGCCCTCCTCATCCTTTTCTTCGGCATCAACTATCTTAAAGGGATAAATCTCTTTAAGGCCTCGAATTATTACTATTCCTCGTTCACTAATGTGACCGGATTGGCCCAAAGCGCCCCCATCACCGTCAATGGCTATAAGGTGGGCCTGGTCAGGGAGGTTGAATATGAGTATAACAATCCCGGCCACGTCCTTGTGGAGATGTCGCTTGACCGTAAGCTCAGGCTCCCCAAAGGAACTGAAGCCGTGCTCGTCACCGACCTCCTCGGCACTGCTTCAATAGAGCTCCGTATGGGCACCGGCACCGACTTCTTTCAAGTGGGCGACCGCATTCCCGGCACCAATGCCTCGGGCCTGATGGACAATGTGGCCAATGGTCTTATGCCCGGCATCGAGGCCATCCTCCCTAAGGTCGACTCCCTCCTCTCCGCAGCTGCAACTCTCGCCTCCGACCCCGCCCTTCAGGCCTCAGTAAAGCGCCTCGACGCCATCACGGCCAATCTGGAGCAGACCACTGCCCTGCTGTCGCGCTCGATGGCATCCCTCCCCGCCGTGGTCAATCAGGCCCAGAACACTCTGTCAAACGCCAACACCATCACCACCAATCTGGCCGACTTCTCTCAGGAGGTCAAGGCGCTTCCGCTTGACTCCACCTTCAACAATATTCAGCAGATCACCGACCGCCTCAACACCCTGGCCTTACAGCTTAACTCGGCCGACTCTTCGCTCGGGCTCCTCCTCCATGACCCCTCACTCTACAACAATCTCAATGCGTCGGTGGCTTCTCTCGATTCCCTCCTGATCGACATCAAGCGCAACCCCAAGCGCTACATCTCCATCAAACTCCTCTGATCTCAACTCCGGCTGCCGACAGCGAAAGGACAGCCGGCGACTGAATCACACGCCTCATCGAAGCAGCCACGATGCCCATAGTGGCCCGGAGATTGAGCTCAATGAGGGGATAGATCTCTCCGCGGTCATTGACAATCATATCCACACCGGCCCAACCATGACCCTCGACGGGAGCCACAATCTCGCCAAGCGCTTCCCCGAGCCGCTCGGCCCATGGCATGGGGTCGACCCCCAATCGGTCGATTATTTCGCTGTCGGGAAGGATGAGATTGCCTCTGTATGAGCCCCCGGCATCGGTGGCAAAGAGAGAGAGGGCATGAAAATGTGCACTCCCGGCCTCGATTTTATAGAGAGCGGCAAAGTCGGCCACGCGGCGGCGGTCAGGCTCCACGATGACACTCCCCTGGGCGCGGATGATGTCAGCGATGCGCCTCCCGGTCTGCTCTCGCGTCATTGCGGCGGTGGTAAATACCCCCCGGCCGCTGCATGACCACGGCATCTTAAGGTAACTCGCGACACCACGCTCCTCGTTGAGCCTGACAGCGGCCATAGCATCACCGAAGTTAAAGGCCTCTACCGGAGGCACCAACCCGAGACGCTCCGCCAAAGGGATGGTGACAGAGCGCGAACTCAAGACTCGATGGTGATTGAGGTAGTCATCTCCGGGAAGAATGGCCTCCGACACTCCGGCATTTATAAATCGTCTCCTTGAGGCGCGGCTCCAGCCCCAGGGGCTGCACCCGCTTAAGCCTTCAGGAGCGCTCGCCACGGCACTGACGTCGAGGCCATAACGCTCACGCAGCATCTCAGCCCCGGCCATCTGCTCCTCGTCAGCGACAAGGACGGCATCGCCCGCCTCAGCCAGCCACATGGGGAGCAATGCTCCCGCCCGGGCAAGCGCTACAGCAGCTTTAGGGGGAGTATAATTGTCAAGATCGGCGGCCAACGCCAGATCGTTTTCGGGATTAAAGAGATGGAGCATCATCGGTGTCAGAGCCCGTGAGCTGAGGGTCATCCTCTGTTTCTGGGTCGTCGGCAGCTTCTGCCTCCTGATCCGGGTCAGGCCCTGAGTCTTCAGCTACAGGCTCCGGAGCTTCTTCAGCTGCCTGAGGGTCAACAGCCTGCACTTCAACATCTTCTGCCGGGAGATCTCCGCCGGTCGGCCCTTCCTCGCCGGGCTTCACGCGCGGCTCCCGCTTGCGGGGCTTCACCGCAGGAGCCTGCTCTATGAGCGTTATCATTTGCTCGGGGATGACGAATATATCGCCGGGAGCCTCGGGTCGCAGGCTCTCAAACCATGCAAACTTTTCGAGGAAATAAGAGCCCGGGCGGGCAAGGAAAAGGGGGGTGACGTGGCCGGTGTTATCCGGCTGGATTAGTCCGCGCTCCAGATTGTTATCCTTGAAATACGCGTCCATGCTCGTGCTTTCTATAAACGCATATTTATTATAGGTGGAGTCGTTTTCCATCGGAAACATTATCATCTGCAGACTCCCCTCCACGGTGACGCGCCGAAGTTGAGCATCCTCAAACCATGCACGGATATCCTTGCCCGAGAGCTGATTATAGCAATCTTCAGCGATATGCTCTGCAATGAAGCCGGCCTCAGGGAGATAAGCGCGCTCGATGGTGGAATCATTGAGCAGCAGCTCTATTGACTCGCCGAAAATCTGCCTGTCGGCGCTCCACACGATGGGCGAGCGATATAGATAGATGGTGGAGTCGAGGTCGACAAAAGAGAGCGAGTCGCATAGACCCTGAAGATCGCTGCGATAGAAACGCACCCGATGGAAAGCATTCGTAATCCGGGCAGAGTCAACGGGGTCGGTGTAGGCGTTGATGGTGTCGCCATGAAGATAGAGCGTATCGCCCTTGCTGTATTCCTTTGCTACGGCGCGGCCGGTGACAAAAGCGCTGTCGATATTCTCATCGTAGAAGGCATACATTCCCTCAATGGCGCTCTGACGGGCCGAGTCAGTCACCACCACATTGCCTCGTGCGATGCCTATTCCGCTGTCGCGGGAATAGTCGATGGTGTCGCCCGTGAGGGTGTTGCCCCTACGCATCTTCACTGATGAGCGGCGATAGAGATTAGCCTCGCCTGTCTCGGTGTTGTAGGTGCCTGAAGTGGTTACAATATCGCCGTCGCGGCCGACGATGAGCGTATGGTCAACTATTTCAGCGATGTGAGTGCCTGTGTTATACTCAAGGGTGTCGGTATACAGACGCGACGGATCGTTCTCATCAACCGGAGCCAACACAACATTACCGTAGAAATAGCTCTGCTTGGTGGAGGGGAAATATTCACCCTCGCGCGAGGTCAGGGTGTTTTGCTTGTCGCTCAAAGAGCCTCCGAGAGTATAGTATCCCACCTCCTGATTCATATCATAATTGAGCATCTCGGTCTTGAGGGTCACGTCGCGGTTGATGAGCCTGACGTTGCGCCCGGAGTAGGCGCTGGCCACGGCTATCTCCTGCTCACCATCATAGTTGAGCTCATCGCAGAAGACAAAGAGAGTGTCGCCCTGCTCCATCCTCACCCTTGAGAAAGCGTCAAAGGAATTAGTGCCCTCATAGAAATATGCGCTGTCGCAGGTCATCACCATGCCACCTTTGCGAAACTTCACTCCCCCGACAAGCACCTGATACTGCTCGGGGATAAGACCGGTCAGGGGGTCGCGCGTCAGATTTTGGCGATAGCGGAGGGTGTCGGCATGCTCGAGAAACACTTTATCGCTCTCAGAGCGGTCGGCAAGCGGGATGGTCGGTGCAACATTGGGGCGATTGGGTCTCCGGGTGCCGGTGGCAAAGTCGGGTCGGCGCTTACGCTCAGGAGCGGGCCCCGAGGCCAGGAGTGTCGAGGCCGCAAGCAGAATGACGGCAGCTAAGGCAGTGAACGAGCGCAGGTTAACCCTCATTTTAAACAAGAGCTTCTATCAATTGGCAGCTTCAGCCTCGCGCTCGCGTATCCAGCCTTTGTAGCGGAAGTCGCAGTTGCGGTAGCCCTCCTCTACACGGACATACGTCTCGCTGATTTTCTTCTCAATCCATTCCGAGAGGATGCGATTGCGCTCTGCGGCCTCATACATCTCTTTGATCTGAAGATAATCATTGCGGAGGTCGGCCTTGTGGCCTTCGATACGATGCGACAGGCGGACCATGGCCACCACCTCTTTACCGGTCGACTCGTCGGTCATAATGAAGGCTTTGGAGAGCTCGCCCTCCTCCAGGTCAGCCACCTGCCTGGCAATCTCCTGCGGGAGCTGGCTCATCTCAAAGCGGGTGGTGCGCGTGACGGGATTGACCATCAGGCCCCGGTTGGCGCGGGTGTCTTTATCCTGCGACACCACTCTGGCGGCTTCGTCAAAGGTCACCGTCCCGTCGGTGATGAGGGTCCTGAGGGAGTCCATGCGCTCTACAGCCATTGTCATCTCCGATGAGGGGACACGCGGCCGAAGCAGGATGTGGCGGCAATTGATGCGGTCGCCGCGTTTCTCTATGAGCTGGATGATATGGTAGCCAAACTGGCTCTCTACGATGCGGCTCACCTTCTTGGGATCATTGAGATTGAATGCCACGGCGGCAAATTCAGGGTCGAGCGATGCACGGCTCATGAAGCCGAGCTCGCCCCCTCGGGTCGAAGAGCCGTCTTCGCTATAAAGGATGGCGAGGGTCGAAAACTCCTCCGTGCCATTGTTGACGGCCTCGGAATATTTGCGCAGGCGAGCCTTGACATCCTCTATCTCCTCGCGTGGAATGACGGGCTTCATCGTAATGATCTGCACCTCCACCTGGCGGGGGACGTAGGGGATGGAGTCGGCCGGCAGATTGGCAAAGTAGCGGCGTATGTCGCTCGGGGTGGTCTTGATATCTTTGGTCAGAGCCTGCTGGACCTGCATCACGCGGCTCTCGTTGCGTATCATATCCATATAGTATGACCGCAGCTCCGGGAGGCTCTTGCGGAAATATTGCTCTACTTTCTCGCGCGAGCCGAGCTGGGATATGAGGAAATTGATCTGGCTGTCGGCGCGATTGACCACCTGACTCTCGTTGGCTTCAATGGTGTCGAGCTCAGCCTGATGGATAAAGAGCTTCTGGATGGCCATCTGCTCAGGTATGATGCAGTATGGGTCGCCCGTTATCTCTTGATTTTCATATCTCATATTCTGAAATTGCTCCTCTATTTCGCTTTTCCAGATAGGGGTATCGCCGATGACCCATGCCACCTCTTCGGCCACATTGTTTTGGCCCATGGCCACAATGGCAGTGAGGGTGAGGGCGGCAGCGGCAATTATGTTTCTGATATGCATTGGCTTGATGATGTTGTGGGGGAGATTGATAAGGCCTGATGATGATTAGGGAAATATCCGGCCCATATTCGGCGCCAAAATTACAAAATTTTCTGATAGGGAGACTATCCGTTATAGATATTTAAGATATAAAAGGACGAGAGGCGGTGGCCCTCCCAGTCTCGAGCTCGAGGAGAAAGGCTTTGGCGGCTAACCCGCCGGCATAGCCTGTGAGACGGCGGTCGGCGCCCAACACGCGATGGCACGGAACGAAGATAGAGAGTGGATTGGAGGCAATAGCCCCTGCCACGGCTCTTACTCCCCGGGGATTGCCTATGCGCCCGGCGATATCGCCATAAGATGTCGTCGAGCCGTAAGGAATCTCCATCAGAGAAGCCCATACCCGGCTCTGAAACTCTGTCGCGGCGAAGCAAAGCTGCATCGAAAAATCCCTTCGCTCGCCGGAAAAATACTCATCAAGCTCCTCAGCCGCTTGGCGAAGCGTATCGGAGATGCCCTCTTCATATCGGGCATTGAGGCTGCGGCATATGCGGCGGTCATTTGTTTCGCGCCTCAGCGAAGAGGTCCAGTCACACTGACAGAGCTTAGTGCCGATAGCACCAAGAAGCAACTCTCCGGCCGGCGACTCATAGCGCATAGTGGTGATGATTTCCATAATCGGCAAAGTTACAATAATTTGGCTCTCGGCCCAAATGCCCAAGAGAATTTTAAGGCTATCATCATATAATGAGCTCGGTCACCGGGAATAAAAATTTTTTGATATGCAGGAAATAATGGCATTAACATCACCAAAAATTTGGTAAAGAGCGCAAAGAAGCTTATCTTTGCGAAAACAATCCTCCCTCACGACAGCAACTCTATGGTTAAGAACG
>CAZAUV010000115.1:0-7717 GCA_964488335.1 uncultured Bacteroides sp. | reverse complement strand
TCATTACTGGCAGCGCACAAGTGCGCATATTTTAGACCTGCCAGTCTTGCATTTGGGGAGCGGTCAAGATTGCGGTAAGATATGGCTTCGGTGATGTGCTCGGGACCGATGTCGGCGGCGCCGTCGAGGTCGGCGATGGTGCGCGCCACTTTGATGATGCGGTCATAGGCCCGGGCGCTCATATCGAAGCGCGTCATGGCGTTTTCGAGGATGGTCATACACTCGGACGAGAGGGGCGCGAAGCGGTTCATCAGGCGGGAGTTCATCTGGGCATTGCAGTGTACACCCGGCTCATCGGCAAAACGGGCATGCTGGATGGCCCTGGCGCGGCACACGCGCTCGCGGATAGCCGCGCTCGGCTCCCCCGGAGCGGCATGTGCCAGCTCTTCGAAGGGCACGGGGAGGATCTCTACCTGGAGGTCGATGCGGTCAAGCAACGGGCCCGAGATACGCGAAAGATAGCGGCTTACGGCGCCGGGAGGGCAGGAGCACTCCTTGGTGGGATGGTTGTAATATCCGCAGGGGCAGGGGTTCATGCTCGCAACAAGCATAAATCCTGCGGGATAGTCAATGGAATAGCGGGCGCGGGAGATGGAGATATGCCTGTCTTCAAGAGGCTGACGCAGCACCTCGAGGACAGTCCGCGGAAACTCGGGAAATTCGTCGAGGAAGAGCACCCCGTTATGGGCGAGCGAAATCTCGCCCGGGCGCGGGTTGGTGCCTCCGCCTACGAGGGCCACCGGCGAGATGGTGTGGTGGGGAGAGCGGAATGGGCGGCGTGTCATGAGCTTTGAGCCGCGCTTGAGCCTGCCGGCCACGGAATGGATTTTGGTGGTCTCCAGGGCCTCGTGGAGGGTAAAGGGCGGGAGGATTGTCGGCAGCCGCTTGGCCATCATGGACTTACCCGCTCCGGGAGGGCCCACGAGGAGGATGTTGTGACCGCCGGCACACGCCACCTCGAAGGCACGCTTGACAGTCTCCTGTCCCTTGACCTCGGCAAAATCGATATCGAAAACTGATGATGAGGCGGCAAAGTCGGCGCGGGTGTCGACCACAGTCGGCTGCGGCGAAGAATGGCCCGAGATGAAGTCTACGACGCTGCGCAGGTCGGGGAGTCCGTAGACCTCGAGATTGTTGACCACGGCAGCCTCAGTGGCGTTGGCTTCGGGGACGATGATGCCCTTGAAGCCGAGCTCGCGGGCCTTGATGGCCATGGGCAGAGCTCCGGAGACGGGGAGCAGGGAGCCGTCGAGGCTCAGCTCGCCCATAATCATGTAGTCGGCAAGGGGGGCGGCGGGCATCTTCTCGTCGCCGGCGAGGAGGCCGAGGGCTATCGGGAGGTCAAAGGCCGAGCCCTCCTTGCGGACGTCGGCGGGCGAGAGATTGATGATCACTCTCTTGCGGGGCGTCTCTATGCCGCTCTGTGCAATGGCGGTCATCACACGCTGATAGCTCTCCTTGACGGCAGTGTCGGCCAGGCCGACGATGCTAAACATGGAGCCGCGCTCGACGGAGGCCTCGATGGTGATGAGGATGGCGTCGATGCCCTGAAGGGCGGCGCCGAAGACTTTGACAAGCATAAGACGCGCTCAGCTGCGCTGAGAATTAAGAGTGGGAAATGGGTAATGGGAGATGGAGAGGCTATAAACGCCCGAAGGGAGCATGGCACGGGCCTGACGGCTCGGCTACGCTCCCATATATCTTGGGCCGGAGGAGAGGCGGGATTTATTCTGCGGGTGTTGCGGGGGCTGCGGGAGCCTCGGCGGGAGCGGCGGGGACTTCAGCGGCAGGGGCAGCGGGAAGCTGGCTGTCGTAGTCGGCGCTCTGCTCTACTGTGGTAGGAGCCTTCACACGGGGACCGGAAGTGGCCATGCTGTTGGGCATGAAGAAGGTGGAGAGGATAGCGAAGACGGCTATGGCGGCGGCGAGGCCCCAGGTTACCTTCTCTATGAAATTGTTGGTGCGGCGGACGCCCATGAGCTGGTTGGAGCCGGCAAAAGACGACGAGAGGCCGCCGCCCTTTGACTTCTGGATCAACACTACGCCGATCATCAGCAGGGCAGAGAGGAGAGTAAGGATGATAAGAACGATATACATAGCTGTAAATGTAGTAGTTACTGTTTTGACGACTGAGCTTTTACGCCCCCGGCTGGTGGCGCTGGATTAGCATCAGTTTTTGCAGATAGCGCAATTGGTCTGCAAAGTAAACACTTTTTTTTGGATTATTCAAGCTCAGGGCGTGAATAATGTCGTAGGCCTTGTCGAAGCGCCCGCGGCGGATATAGACCTGTGCGAGGCTCTCGGAGAGCGACGAAGAGGGGTCGGGGGGCGCCGCGGCGACGCTCTCGCGACGCTCGGCCCGGGGCCTGCCGGCAGCCTCGGCGGTCATCGCCGCCCCGGCATCAGGCTCGGGCTGCGGCGCAATGGCGGCCGCTGCCTCATCAAGGCTCTCCTCAGCGGGGAGATCCTCACCCTCGCTTGCCAGAAGGGCTACATAGTCGGGGGGCACCGGATTGAAAATCATCTTCTCGAGCAGCGCCTCCTCCGACGGGCTCATGGCGCCGTAGGTCGACAGGAAGGTGTCGATGGCCGAGTCGGTGTCGGTGGCCGTAGGGGCGGCGGGCTCATCCTCGGGCATGAAGCCTGCGATGAGGTCGCCGTCGGGGTCCATCAGCCGGAAGAGAGTGTCGCGGCCGGGAGCGCCGACGGCCACACGGCTTATCAGCTCCTGCCGCTCCTCGGGGGTGAGCCCGGGCGCCCGGCTGAGCCTCATGGCTGCGGGGAGCGAGAGGAAAGGGAAGGCATTGTCAAGGGCCCTGACCTCCTCGGCCGAGGGTATTGCGCCGGGCTCTGTCAGGAGCCGGCGGAGGGTGTCGGAGGGTGAGGTGGAAGAGTCCATAGCCTGATGGGATTACCAGTCGCCGAGAGTGGCATTGAAGATTTGAATTATAAGCTCCTCTGAGAGGGCTTGACAGAGCTCGTCCTGGACGTCGACCAGAAGAAGATTGGCGTCGAAGTCTTTGAAGGCCGTGAAGGTCTGGTCAAAGCTCTTCTTTTCATTCTTGTTATCGGTATAGATCACATGGACCTTGATTGTCAGGCGCGTCTGGGAGGCAAGGGCATCCTGAGTGACAGCCTGTGGCGTCAGGTCATAGCCGGTGATTTCCCCCTCGAGCTGGAGGTCGGCGGGGAGGTCGGTCACCTGAAGGCGGGTATTGCGGCTGACATAATTGAGGAGCTCCGTCTCAAAGATGGTCTGGAGCTGGGGGTAGACGAGGGCAGCCCTGATAGGGAAGTTGCCGATGGCCACCGTCTTATATATATTATAGTCGATAGCGGAGCCGTTGAGGGTCCAGCTGAAGCTGCAAGCGGCCAGGAGAGGGGCCACCACTGCTATGACAAAAATAGCCGAAAGGCGTCGCAAAGACATAAGCTGAGAGGTGATTAACGGGGGCAAAGGTAATAAAAGCGGAGGAGATTGACAAATATATTTGGCGGGTTGGGGCGGTTGTTGTAACTTTGCAGTGCGGGCGCAGACAAGCGAGCCGCCGATGCCCGGTCACCGGCGGCAAATAAACCCTCCAAAGCGCTCCACCGCTATTATGTATAATCATGCTGACAAGACGGTCCTTGACTCCGGGGCCAACAATATCCGCGTCCTGACGGCCGCTATGGTTGAACGTGCCCGCTCGGGCCATCCCGGTGGTGCCATGGGTGGCGCCGACTTTATCAACGTCCTTTACTCGCAGTTTTTGCTGACCGACCCCGACGACCCCTCATGGTATGGCCGCGACCGGTTTTTCCTCGATCCGGGACATATGTCGCCGATGCTCTACAGCGCCCTGGCCCTCTGCGGCATGTATACTATCGATGACCTCAAGGCCTTCCGCCAGTGGGGCTCCCCCACCCCGGGCCACCCCGAGCTCTGCGTGGCCCGCGGCATCGAAAACACCTCCGGCCCTCTGGGCCAGGGCCACACAATGGCCGTCGGCGCCGCCATTGCCGAGCGCTTCATAGCCCACCGCTTCGGCGAGGTCTGGGCCCACAAGACCTATGCCTATATCTCCGACGGCGGCATCCAGGAGGAGATCTCGCAGGGCGCCGGACGCATTGCCGGCTATCTCGGCCTGGCCAATCTCATCATGTTTTATGACAGTAACAAGGTGCAGCTGTCGACCGACGTCGATGAGGTCAACAATGAAGACTATGCCGCCAAATATCGTGCCTGGGGCTGGCGCGTAGAGGAGATCGACGGCAATGACCCCAAGGCCATCGCCGCAGCCATCTCAGCCGCCAACTGCGAAAAGGCCCGCCCCACCCTCATCATCGGCCACACCGTTATGGGCCGCGGCTGCGTCACTGCCTCCGGAGAGTCGTTTGAGGGTCAATGCTCCACCCACGGCCAGCCGCTGAGCAAGAGCGGGGCCTGCGTTGACTCCACCATCCGAAATCTCGGCGCCGACCCCGCCGACCCCTGGGTGATACGCCCCGAAGTGGCCGCCCACTACGAGCAGCGCCGCGCCGACCTGAAGAAGCTCGTGGCCGAGCGCCGCGCCGAGCAGAAAGCCTGGGCCGAAGCCAATCCCGAGCTCGCAGCCAAGCTTCAGGGCTACCTTGAGGGCCGCCTCCCCGAGATTGATTATGAAGCCATTGTGGTGAAAGCCGATGCCGCCACCCGCACCGCCTCCGCCGCCGTCCTCACCGAGCTCGGCAAGAAGGTGGGCAATATGATTGTCGCCTCGGCCGACCTGGCCAATTCCGATAAGACCGATGCCTTCCTGAAAGTCACCGGCCCCCTGCGCCATCACGACTTCTCGGGGGCTTTCCTCCACGCCGGGGTGGCCGAGCTCACCATGGCCGCCATCATGAACGGCGTGATACTCAACGGCGCCATGCATGCCGCCTGCGGCACCTTCTTTGTCTTCTCCGACTACATGAAGCCCGCAATCCGCATGAGCGCCCTGATGCAGCTCCCCGTCAAATATGTCTGGACCCACGATGCCTTCAGAGTGGGCGAAGATGGTCCGACCCATGAGCCCATAGAGCAGGAAGCTCAGATACGCCTCCTCGAGCAGATACGCAATTTCGCCGGCCAGCGCTCGATGCTTGTCCTCCGCCCAGCCGACTCCGCCGAGACCATCCAGTGCTGGAAGATGGCGATGGACAACAATACCACACCTACCGCCCTCATCCTCTCGCGCCAGGATGTCAGCGACCTCCCCGCCCGTCAGGGCTCCACCCGCATGGCCGACGCCCGCGGCGCTTCCCGCGGCGGATATATAGTCATGGGCTCTGAAAGCGAGGAGCCCGACGTGGTGCTCGTGGCCAATGGCTCTGAAGTGTCGCTCCTCTGCGAGGTGGCAGTGCTCCTCGAAGCCGAGGGTGTCAAGGCCCGCGTGGTCTCGGTCCCCTCCATAGGCCTCTTCCTCGATCAGGACGACGCTTATCGCCGGAGTGTCATACCCTCCTCGCGCCCCGTCTTCGGCCTTACCGCCGGGCTCCCCTCGACGCTCGCCCCCGTAGTAGGCCCCTCAGGCGTCATCTACGGCATGGAGCGCTTCGGCGCCTCGGCGCCCTACAAGGTGCTCGACGAAAAGTTTGGCTTCACCGCCCGGGCCGTCCTGGAGCGTGTCAAGGCCATCCTCAACTAACGCCAATAATCTCAATCATCCCCCTCATATCCTTACCATGAAAATCAAGACTCTGGCCATTGCCCTGGCCGCAGCCTTCATCGCCGGCTCCGCCGCCCTCGATGCCGCCAATCCCAAGCCTTTCACCGTCCCCGAAGTGAAGGAGTGGAAGGGAGCCGACGGCTCCTGGAGCATTGCCGGCGCCAAATCCATCGTCTACACCAATCCGGCCCTGGCCGAAGTGGCCTCTCAGCTGGCCGACAACCTCAAGGCTCTCGGAGTGGCCACCCTCCCGGCAGAGCAGAAGCGTCGCGGAGGCGACGGCGACATAGTCCTCTCCCTCAAGCCCAATCGCCGCGCCGCAGCCGAAGCCTATACCATCGACATCACCAAGAAGGGCGTGACCATCACCGCCCCTACAGCCGAGGGTGCCCGCTGGGGCGCCATGACCATCGCCCAGATGGCCGAAGCCGCTCCCGAGCTCCCCATGGGACATATTGCCGATGCTCCTATGTATGGCTTCCGCGGCTTTATGCTCGATGCAGGCCGCAAATATATCCCCATCGACTATATCTATAACCTGGTAGACGTAATGGCCTACCATAAGATGAACACCCTCCACATCCATCTCAACGACAACGGCTTCCCCCGCTTCTTCCAAAACGACTGGCAGAAGACCCAGGCCGCCCATCGCCTCGAGAGTGAAAAATATCCCGGTCTTGCCGCACGCGACGGCCATTACACCAAGGCCGAGTTTCGCGCCCTTCAGGACTATGCTGCCTCGCGCGGCGTGACCATCATTCCCGAGATTGATGTCCCCGCCCACTCATTGGCTTATACCCTCTACAAGCCCGAGCTTGCCTCCACCGGCGCCAACGGCACCGACCACTTCGACATCTCCAAGCCCGAGACCTATGAGTTTATCGACGCCCTCCTCGACGAATATCTCGCCGGTCCCGACCCCGTCTTCAAAGGCAAGACATTCCATATCGGCACTGACGAATATCAGGGCGACTCCCTTGCTATGGAGCAATTCCGAGCCTTCACTGACCATTATATCAATTTTGCAGAGAAATATGGCAAGAAGGCCGCTATCTGGGGCTCCCTGACACATGCCAAGGGCCAGACCCCGGTAAAGGTCGACGACGTCTTGATGTATCTCTGGAGCAACGGCTACGCCAAGCCCGAGGATATGATCGCAGCCGGGTATGACATAGTATCAATCCCCGACGGATATGTCTACATCGTCCCCGCCGCAGGCTACTATTACGACTATCTCAACACCCGGATGCTCTACGATAAGTGGACCCCGGCCAACATAGGCCGATATACCGTCGAAGAGGGCCATCCCCAGCTCCGCGGTGGAGCCTTCGCCGTCTGGAACGACCATCCCGGCAACGGCATCACCGTCCGTGACATCCACCATCGCATCATGGATGCCCTGCCCACTATGGCCGCCAAGACCTGGGACGGCTCCAAAGTGACCTTCCCCTACGATGAGTTCCGCGCCAAATCCGCCGAGATGGTCGAAGCCCCCGGCGTGAACCTCCTCGGCCGCGTCGGCGAGCCCGGCTCTGTGGTCCTCGAGCAGGCAACCGTTGCCCCCGGCTCCACCCTCCCCCTCAAGGAAATAGGCTATGGCTACACCGTAGAATTTGACCTCGAAGGCGCTCCCGAGGAGAAGGGCACCATCCTCTTCTCTTCGCCCGACGCCACAGTGTGGATCGCCGACCCCATCACCGGCACTCTCGGCTTCTCACGCGAAGACAAGCTCTATAACTTCCGCTACACCGTCATCCCCGGCGAGAAAAACCACTTCACCATCACCGGCACCAACGACGCCACCAAGCTCTATGTCGACGGCAAGCTCATAGACAATCTCGACCGCAAATGGGTGCTCCACCCCGACCTCAACGACCGTCACCATAAGATGGCCGAGGTCCACACCCTCGTCTTCCCCCTCGCCCAGGCCGGCAACTTCAATTCTAAACTGACCAACCTCAAGGTCTCCAACTTTGTAGCCGAGCCCGGCAAGTAATTCCCATCCCCCCCCCTTATAATACGGGTCGCCCCGGCAACAGCCGTTG
>CAZAUV010000114.1:0-7745 GCA_964488335.1 uncultured Bacteroides sp. | reverse complement strand
ATCGGTATCCCTGTGGGCCTCTCTCTGCTCAATTCAGCCAACGAGAAACTCAAGCCCTTGGCTCCCGGACAGAAGAAGCCGAGTGCATGGAAGCCTGTGATCCACGCTCTTGAGCAGCCTGTGGCCTGGGCTCCTATCCTTGCCGTCATCTGGGTCATCGTCGGTCTCCCCTGGCCGAAATGGGCAAGCCCTTCATTTGACCTCATCAAGGGCGCTAACGCTTCAATGGCCGTCTTTGCTGCCGGTGTCACTCTCTCGAGCGTAAAGGTCAATATCAACTGGCAGGCTATCCTTGGCTGTATCATGAAGCTCATCGTCATGCCGCTCTTTGTCCTCGTCCTCGGCCTGCTCTTCCATATGGAGCCTACCAACCTCAAGATGCTCATCGTGGCTGTAGCTCTTCCGCCGGCCTTCTCAGGTATCATCATCGCCTCGCAGTATGACACATATGTGTCTACGTCGACCTCTTCGCTGGCTCTCAACGTCATCCTCTTCATCGCCTTCTGCCCGCTGTGGGTATGGCTCACCGACGTTGCAATCAAGATGTTTTATTGATTGACTTATTGATAGACAGCAGAAAATAATCAGACTTAAGTGCTTCCGGGCCTTATCTCTTAAATCAAGAAATTCTCTCTCTTAGCAGAGAAAAAACATATACTTTGGTTTTTTGAAGTATATTAGTTGTGGCGCCGCCTCCCGACCATTCCGTCGGGAGGCGGTTGGCGTATAGCGCCCAAAGAAGATGGCTGGTTGCTATTTGCGCCAGAAGCCGGGCGTGAAGATGATAAGGATGGTGAATATTTCGAGACGCCCGGTAAGCATCAGCAGTGTAAGGAGCCATTTGCCGGCGGCGGGGACCGCGTCATAGCCCGCGGTGCCTCCGATTATCTCGGGCGAATAGCCCACGTTGGTCAGGCACGACAGTGCGCTGAAGAGAGCGTCGCCTATGGGCATCCCCATGGCGCTCAGGGCTATGCCCCCTGCGATAGCTATGATGACGAAGAAGCAGAGGAAGGCCACGACCTTGGAGATGATATGGGCCGGGATGATGCGGTCGTTGATGCGGACGCGCATCACGTCGTTGGGGTGGAGCGAGAGGTAGAGCTCGTTGCGCAGGTGTTTGCTCAGGAAGATGAAGCGGTCGAGCTTCGCACCTCCCGATGTTGAGCCTGCACATCCGCCTATTGCCATCAGTATCAGGGTGATGCCCATTACGAATGGCCCCCATGAGGTGAAGCCCGGAGCTGTGAAGCCGGTGGAGGTAAAGGTTGATATTACCTGAAAGAGGGGATCGATGGTCACAGAAGCTATGCCGCTGAAGCCGCAGGTGAGCAGGATGGCCGCAACGAAGACGATGAAGCAAAGGATGATCAGGCGTATGAAGACGCGGGTCACGTCGTTGGTCACCAGTGCTCCCGGGCGCCCTATGGCGGCTTTGTAGATGAGAGAGAAGTTGATGCCCCCGATCAGCATAAAGATGGTCAGGATGCTCTCGGTATAATAGTTGTTCCAGATGGTTGATGCAGGGTCTGACGCTGAGTAGCCGCCGGTGGAGATTGTCGTAAATGTGTGGCAGAGAGCCTCGAAGGGTGTCATGGGACCGAGGCAGAGGAGGATGAAGAGGATGGCCGAGAGGATGATGTAGATGCCCCAGAGGCGTGTGGCGGTCTGGGAGATGCGCGGGCGGATCTTGTCGTGGGTAATTCCGGTCACTTCGGCGTTAAACATCTGCATCCCTCCCGATGAATTGAGCATCGGGATCACGGCGAGGGTGATGAGGATAATACCCATGCCGCCGAGCCATTGCA
Organism: uncultured Bacteroides sp.; assembly: GCA_964488335.1. Classification (GTDB taxonomy): domain Bacteria; phylum Bacteroidota; class Bacteroidia; order Bacteroidales; family Muribaculaceae; genus Paramuribaculum. The sequence continues at coordinate 5,937 of CAZAUV010000114.1, read as the reverse complement.
TGAGGCTGCGCCAGATGATTGCGGCGGGGGAGGGGAGGGCGTCGGCGGGGGCGGTGCTTGCGCCTGTGGTGGTGAAGCCGCTCATTGCCTCGAAGAAGCCGTCGGTGACGCTGAGAGGCTCGGTGTCGGAGAGGATGAATGGTATCATGCCGAAGGCCGAGAAGACCACCCACACCAGGGCTGTCAGCAGGAAGCCCTCGCGCTTGGCCATGTCGGTCCGCGACGGGCGGACTGCAAAGGTGGCGGTCAGGCCGGCTGCGAGGGTCACTGCCATGCCTATGGCGAAGGGGATGAGGTCGCCGCCATCGGTCAGGAGCGATGTCGCCAGAGGCACAGCCATGAAGACTGCTTCGATCATCAGGAGCCAGCCGATGACGCGGATTATCTGCAGATAGTTGATGCGCCTGAGGGTGATGTGAGGTCGGAGGCTCATGTGAAGAGTTTCTCGATTTTGTGGATGGCGCCGGAGAGGCAGAAGACCACAACGTGGTCGCCGGGCTCGAGGCGCGTGTTGCCGGTCACGAGCATTCCCTCGTTGTTGCGGATGAGTCCGGCGAGGGTCATGTCGCGGCTGAGGGTCAGGTCTTTAATGGGCGCCCGGGTGATCTTGGAGCCGGGGCGCACTTCTATCTCGGCTATATCGGCATCAGCCAGAGCCATGAATTTGGGGCTCTCGGCATCGGCCTCGAGGAGGGTCTGGAAGATGCGACCCGAGGCGAGCAGCTTCTTGTTGATGATGGTCCCTACGTTGAGATTTTCGGCGTCGGCGATAAACTGGATGTTCTCCACTTCGGCTACCGTCTTGCTCACACCCAATTCCTTGGCGGAGACTGAGGCGAGGATATTGGCCTCGGAGCTCTCGGAGAGGGCTATGAAGGCGTCGGTCTCGGCTATGCCTTCTTCGATGAGGAGGTCAAAGTCGCGGGCGTCGCCATGGACTATCTTGGCATGTGGACAGCGCTCGGCAAGCCATTCGCAGCGCTCGCGGTTGGCTTCGATAATCTTGAATTTATAATCTTTGCCGGCCATGGCTATGAGCCTCACGGCTATGCGGCTGCCGCCCATTATGAGACATTTGCGCACCTCGGAGGCCTGCTTGCCGCATATCTCGCGGATCACGTCGATATGCTCCGAGGTGGTGGTGAAGTAGACGATGTCGCCCGAGCGTATCACGTCGTCGCCTCGAGGGATGATGGTCTCGTAGCGCCGCTTGATGGCGCTGACGTGGAAGAAGCGGTGCTCGCGTCCTATGTTGCGCAGGGCCATGCCGTCGATTTGGGCGCCGGGGTGGATCTTGACGCCGATGACGTTGATGAGACCGTTGTGGATCTCAAACCAGTTGCGGGCCCAGCTGTATTCAAGGCTCGATACTATCTCCTGCGCGGCCAGATACTCGGGGTAGATGAGGTGGTTGACCCCGATGCGGGTAAAAAACTCGCGGTTTTGGCGCAGCATATACTCATAGTTGTCGATGCGCGCCACTGTCCGTTTGGCTCCGAAGCTCTTGGCTATGGCGCAGGCGGTGATATTGTTGGTCTCGAAGGGTGTGACGGCGATGAAGAGGTCGGTATGGGCCGCGCCGGCCTCCTCGATGGCCTCAAATGAGGTGGGCTTGCCATGGACGGTCAGCAGGTTGTAGTTGGCATCGAGCACTGCCAGATGCTCCGGATCGTTGTCGATCACCGTCACGTCCTGCTCTTCATGGGAGAGGAGCTTGGCTAAGTGGGAGCCTACTTCGCCGGCTCCGGCTATGAGTATCTTCATGGGCGCGGGGTGGGGACTGATGAGGGTTTGACTGACCCGACTATGGCCTCGGCTATCGATGGGGCATCGATGCCGCAGAGGGCCCGCTGGGCAGCCACGGTGCCATGGGGGATGAATTGCTGGGGGATGCCCAGTCGCTTGACAGGGAGGGTGTAGCCATGGTCGGCAAGCCATTCCATCACGGCTGAGCCGAAACCGCCGTTGCGGATGCCGTCTTCTACGGTCACTATAGGTTTCCCCCGACGCGCCACCTCGGTCATGGTAGCCTCATCAAGGGGCGACACGAAAAGCATGTCATAATGGGCGGCGCTTATGCCTTGTCCGGCGGCCTCATCGATGGCTTTGGCGGCTTCGGAAGCGATCGGGCCTACGGTGAGCACCGTCGCATCGCTCCCTTCGCGCAGGAGGGTAGGGGTGATGGGCGCTTCGGCTCCTGCCGGGTCCATAAGGGCCTCTCCGCGGGGATAGCGGATGGCCAGGGGGCCGCGGCGCTCGGGCGAGACGGCAAAGCGCATCAGGGCGCGGAGCTGGGCGTCGGTGCGCGGGGCCGCGAGGGTCAGGCCCGGGATGTTGCGGAGATAGGCCATGTCGTAGACGCCGTGGTGTGTCACGCCATCTTCGCCCACCAATCCCGCGCGGTCGATACATAGGGTCACGGGAAGCTGCTGGATGGCTATGTCATGTATGATATGGTCATAGGCCCGCTGAAGGAAAGATGAGTAGATGGCCACGAAGGGGAGCAATCCCTCCTTGGCCAGTCCGCCCGCAAAAGTCACGGCATGGCCCTCGGATATGCCCACATCGAAGGTGCGCTCCGGATATTCTGAGGCCATTATGCTTACGGAAGTGCCCGAGAGCATGGCGGCGGTGATGGCCGTCACTCTATGGTCTTTGGCGGCGAGCTCGGTGAGGGTGCGCCCGAAGATTTCCTGCCATTTAGGGGCCTTGGGGGAGCCTTTGATTTTCTCGCCGGTATCGGGGTTGAAGAGGCCCGGAGCATGCCAGCCGGCGGGGTCTTTCTCGGCCGGTGCGTAGCCCCGGCCTTTGACTGTCCGCAGGTGGAGGATGCGCGGGCCGCTCATGTCGCGTATGTCGGTCAGGACGCGGATAATGCGCTTCAGATCGTGGCCGTCAAACGGGCCGAAATAGCGTATGTTAAGCCCCTCGAAGATATTCTGCTCTTTGGTGAGCATGCTCTTGAGCGAGTTGTTGAAGCGCAGGATGCGCCCGCGGTTGCTCTCGCTGATGAGCTTCATGCGCTTCAGGCCGCGATAGACGTTGTAGCGCAGGGCGTTATAGCTCTTCGAGGTGTTGATATGGGCCAGATAGGAGTTGAGCGACCCTACGTTGGGGTCGATCGACATATCGTTGTCATTGAGGATGATCAGCAGGTTATCGGCTGAGTTGGCCGCGTTGTTGAGACCCTCGAAGGCCAGGCCTCCGCCAATAGAGGCGTCGCCTATGACGGCCACCACATTTCTCGGCTTGCCGGCCTCCGCCTCCCCTTTGATACGCGAGGCCGCCGCCATCCCCAGGGCCGCGCTCACCGAGTTGGAGGCATGGCCGGCTGTAAAGGTGTCATAGGGGCTCTCGGCAGGGTTGGGGAAGCCGCTCAAGCCCCCTGAGCGGCGGTTGCTGTAAAAGAGGGGGGCACGTCCCGTCAGTAATTTATGTCCGTAGGCCTGATGGCCCACGTCCCATACTATCCGGTCCTCAGGGGTTTGGAATACATAGTGGAGAGCCACGGTAAGCTCCACCGCGCCCATCGATGAGGCGAAGTGGCCGGGATTGACACTCACCGACTTTATCAAGAAGGTGCGTATCTCCCGGCAGAGGGCCTCCAGCTCCTCGATGCCCATCCGGCGCAGGTCGGCCGGACTCTCCACCCGGCTCAGATGAGGGTAGAGCGTCGGATCAAGAGGCTGTGGCGGTATTTTGTCGATTGAGGGGTGCTCAATCATCGGTTGATTGGCGACGGTTTCTGACATACTTTTTCCAAAGCGGCACAAACACAACGATGCCCGACGCCACTACCGTGAAGCCTACCATAAACGTAAAAGGCTGATAAGCAACCACTAAATAGCAGAGCGCGAGCCAGAGGACGATGATACACACCGCCCTAAACTTTTCAGAGCCGTTCATATGCCTGCAAAGATAACACTTTTTTTTCATCCGCGCCCTCTCCGTGCTCTCCCTCACGATCTTTCCGCTCCGGCATCCACCGGCCGGTCAGGCTATAGTGCCCTCAGCTCCGGAGTGTAGGGGAGGGTGTGACAGTAGATCCCGCCACGCCGCCTGAGTGCACTCTCGAGTCGCCCTGGAGCGGTATCCCCGGTGGGCATCTTCCTCCCCATTCTCCCCGACAGCGAAAAAAAACGCCGGGGCGATGTCTCTGCGACATCGCCCCGGCTTGTGAGTTACTCATCTAAATACACTTTTATTGATTCACTGCGCCTTTTCGCTGGCGATAGATTAATATAGTGATAGATTGATTGGATTGGCTGATTATCTAAGCGAGGGATGCAACCATTCGAAGATGTGCCCGAAGCAACTTTCTTTCTTGATTGCGTTGCAAAGTTAATCTGACGATATGACACCGATGTGACTTTGCTGTTACAATATGGTCACAACTGTCAATTCTACCTTATTTTAACAATTATTAACGCTGTTTGCGTTTCTTTTATTGGCTTTTCTTTTGTTCATCAGTCATATTCTTCAATTCATCATATCATTATGCGCTCACCCTTCCAGCTCGTTTTTCTGTGTCTGGCATTTGCAATCGCTCTCTCGGCCCGGGCCCAGAAGCCTCTTGCCGACATCTTCGCCGACTCTTTAGCGGCCGACCATAAGATTGTCAATCTCGATGGTCATAGGCTTTCTGTTGAAAACGCTCGCTATGTCGACTCCGTCCGTCAGGTAATCTCCAATTTCTACTACGACCAGTTTCGCCACTTCCAGGATCCCGAGGCTCCTTATTTCCTCTTTATGAGCAAGGATGCGGCTCTCGCAATGGGTATTGGAGGTGCGGTAAGGATGAGGGGCTATTTCGACTGGGGCGGAGCTGTGCCCGCCTCAGGCTTCGCGCCTTACCTTATTCCGATGACGCCTGACCCTACCAGATCGCGGCAGCTCGGAACTACGCCGGCCGGCACATGTCTCTACTTCCGCGTCATTGGCCGAAACAAGGTCTTGGGACAATATCAGCTTTATATCGAAGCTAATTTCAATGGCTATTCCTCTCGCGATTTCCATCTCAAGAAGGCCTACGCCATGATAAATAACCTGACCGTCGGATATGCTTCGTCAACTTTCTCCGACCCTGCTGCCGTGCCTCCTACGGTAGATGCCCAGGGTCCGAATAACAAGATTACGCCCACGCGCGTATTAATAAGGTATATGCCGTCGTTTGGCCGCTTCTCGGTCGGTGTCTCGGCCGAGACGCCTGATACCGAGGTGGCCGTCGATGGCGTGAATACGGCCCGGGTTTCGTCATATCTCCCTGAGGGAGCAGCCCTCGTGCAATATCAGTGGGCCCGGGGGCAGCATGTCCGCCTTGCAGGCATCGTCCGTGATCTACCTTACCGCAACCTTCAGGCAGGTGTCAACCACAACGTTGCCGGGTGGGGCCTCCAGCTCAGCTCGGTGGCCCATCCCGCAGCTCCGCTCACAACCTACGCCACCATTAACTACGGTCATGGCTACCAGCACCTCGGAGGCGATATGCTCATAGGATCATACGACCTCGTGGCCGACCCCGCGTCGCCGGGTTCGCTATATGCCCCCGCGGGCTACGGCTGGTGTCTCGGCCTGCAATATAATTTCCGCCCCGACCTCTTCGCTTCTGTATCCGCAAGTCAGGCCCGCTACCTCCCGGCCCATGAGGTGGATCCCTCGACGTATAAATATGGCATCTTCACCGCCGCCAATATCTTCTGGAATATGACCCCGCGAATGCAGGTGGCGGCAGAGTTTGACTGGGGGATGAGGCGCAACTTTTCAGGTGCCCATAAGGCGGCAAGAAGGGTGGGTCTGATGTGTCAATTCTCTTTTTAGTGTTAAAGAGTGTTAAACATCGAACTTTTTTAAAGGCTCTTATTTCGCTGATTGATAGCGGAGAAAGGGCCTTTTTAACGTATTTTGGCAGAAAAAATTATTGGCGGGGACTTGCGCAAT
>CAZAUV010000113.1:0-7816 GCA_964488335.1 uncultured Bacteroides sp. | reverse complement strand
CTTGACAACTGAATTACTATCCAACTCTCCTTCTTTAAATATATTGTTGACATGAAGACTGACATTCTGTTTAGAGGTTTGGAACAATTCTGTGATCTGCTGTTGGGTAAGCTATACACTCTCATTCTCCAGCCGGACTTCAATCTTAATCGTTGAGTCGGGTTGGTAAAGTATTAACTTTTTGAGTGTCAGCATCCTTCAGGCGCGCGGCGGCTCTACTCTATCCGGCTTATTTTGTCCTCAATTGAGGGCCGACGGGGGATCAGAGAGGCCGGGTGAGGTGGATCAGGGCGGCCAGGGCGAGGAGAAGGAGGGTAGACAGGATGGTGAGGCGCAGGATGCGGGCCGGGAGGCGCAGGCGGTAGAGGCGGCGGCAGACGATGAGGACGGTGGCTGTGTAGACGGCATACCACAGGATAAAGGCAATGCCCATGCCCGGGAGTGCCCCGAGGCGGTAACCGGCGATGGAGAGGCCCAGGCAGCTCAGGGAGCTCACTGTTTCGGTCAGGAGATAGGCGCGGCCGTTGCCCCGGGAGATGATGGTGAAGGCTGCGCACCACGACAGGGCCCGCAGGGGAGTGGCCGCCAGGGCACCTGTCATAAAGGGGGCCGCGCCGATAAACTCGCTGTCGTAGAGGAGGATGATGACGGGGCGCGCGAGGAGGATGAGGATGGCTGCGGCGGGGATGGCCAGGCGCAACACCACTCCCACTTCATGGGATATGAGCAGCGCCGGATGGCGCGGCGACCGGCCTATGCGCTCGGCGGCGAGGGTCAGGCGGGGATAAAACTCCATGGCTATGGCGCTGAAGAGGATGCCCATATAGCGGATGGCGATGGTGTAGCCGCTCTGGTAGAGGGCGGCTATATGCTCGCCTCCGCTGGTTATCAGCCATGATAGCAGCAGGTAGCTCACGCCCCAGTCAACGATGCTCGAGAGGGTGAGCCAGAGGCCGAGGCGGATGAAGGAGAAGCCTTCGGCGCGGGTGGCGCGCAGGGGCAGCCGCGGGATATGGAGGCGGGGGAAGAGGAAGGCTATGGCGGTGATGGCCGAGTAGGCTATGATAATCCAGGGCATACCCTCGGCCTTGAGAAAGAAGATGATAGGCACTGATGCCATCAGTCCCCCGACCGACCCTATGAGCGAGGCGCGGGCGAGGCGCGGGAGGGCTCCGGTGCCCTGGGCAATGGCCTGGCGCGAAGCGATAAAGGCATTGAGGACCACGGCGATGGCGAGGATGGCTATGGCTGCTGTGTAATCGCCCGAGCCAAACGATAGGCGGCTGAGCACGGGGGAGAGAAGGAGCAGGAAGGTGGCGCTGACGAGGCCTGCGACGATGCCCCATGACATGACGGCGCTCATCACTCCGGGCAAAGCTCCGCCATCCTTGGCGCGGGCTATAGCGGGGACCGACGAGGTCCGTATTCCCTGCTGCCCTACGGCCGAGGCCATCTCGGTCAGTGAGGTGAGGACTCCGAGCAGAGCCACTCCGGCCGGGCCTACCCAGAGAGCCACCAGCTTGGTGCGCACCAGAGAGCAGAGCATTCCCAGACCCTGAGCACTTCCGAGCATAGTGATGGCGCGTAAGATGGCTCCGGTGGCGGGGCGTAGTTTGCTGCGGGTCATTTTACCCATTCGAGGGGGTTGAGTTTGTCGCGCTCGCGGCGGAGCTCAAAGTGGAAGGTGGTGGCACCCCCTTCTTCGGCGCTCTGAGTCAGGATGCGGCCTATGGCCTGCCCGGCTTTCACCTCCTGACCCTTAGTGACGTAGGTCGACGACAGATTGGCGTAGAGCGAGATGTAGTCGCCGTGGCGCACCATGACGATGTTGGCAAATCCGGGGAGACGGAAGATGGCGCTCACTTTACCCTCAAAGATGGCGCGGGCATCGGTCCCGGGGCTCACTTCGATGTCGATGCCTGAATTATTTGTCTTGACATTTTTGAGCTCGGGATGGTTTTGGAGACCGAAACCTCGGGCGATGCGATAGCGCCCGGCCACGGGGAAGAGGAGTCGGCCCTTGTTGGAGGCAAAGGAGCCCGAAAGCTTGCGGTCGGCCTCGGCTTCAGCGTCGAGAGGCTTAGGGGAGGCGGGTTTGGTGGCCGGTGGGGAGGCGGGTTTAGTATCAGTGCCGGGGGTCTCGGCTTTCTTGTCAGCTTTGCCTTTGTCGGCTTTGCCGGCTTTATCCTTGGCGCCCTTTTCTTTGGATGCTTTCTCCTTGGCGGCATTGGCGGCGGCTTCGGCTTCAGCCTTCTTGCGGCGCTCCTCTTCCTGGCGCCGGCGCTCCTCGGCGGCCTTGCGCTCGCGCTCCTGACGGGCCTGCTCTTCGGCGATGAGGCGGTCGAGCTCGCGGTCAAGGGCCGCGGCGCGACGCTGCTGCTCGGCGAGCACCTCCTTCAGGGCCTGACCCTCCTTGCGGAGAGCCGCCACGGCGGCATCGGTCTCCTGCTCCTCGCGGGCGAGGCGGTCGCGCTGGCTGCTCAGGGTGGCATGGGCGGCAGCCTGCTGAGCGCGGGTCGATTCGAGGGCTTCCTTGGCCGAGGCCACAGCCCGGGCGGCGCGGCCGAGTTCTTCCGAGCGGACTGCCTGCCAATGGTCATATTGCCTCAGATAGCGCATGCGGCGATAGGCATCGGTGACCGACTTGGCCGAGAAGATGAAGGCCAGGGGTGAATTGGCTTTGGGATAGAGCTGCTGGCGGCGCAAGGCGTCGGCATATGACTTCTTGAGAGCGGCAAGGCGGCTTTCGAGAGCGCGGAGACTGTCGGTCCGGGCGGCGATGGAGCGGTCGAGTGAGTCGATGGATGATTGCGACGCTTTGATGGCCTCGCGGCTGTCGGCCACCTGACGGCGGAGCACCGAAAGGCGGTTGAGATTGCGCTCGGTCTCACGGGTGTTGAGGCTTATGGCCCTGTCGGCCTTCTTCACCTGAGCACTGACCTCTTTCTGCTCCTTCTGGACGCTCTTGATGTCGCGCCCCTTGGCCTTTGACTGGGCCGAAGCGGCTGCCGGGGCAAGGATCAGAAGCAGGGCGAGGATAATGGCTTTAAGTCGCTGGGTCATCACTATCGTTGTCAGGGGCTTAGGGGAGCTGGTTGACCAGCCTGGTTAAGTCGAGGCGTGAATATCCGGGGTCGAGGACAAAGGGCTTGGGGCTGACCTCGGAGTCGAAAACGGCGCGGTCCCAGCTCCATTGGAGCGAGGCCGTGACGGTGGTGTTGCGGGCCGAGAAGGCTATAGTGGCGCCGGAGGCGAAGACACCGGCCGGGGTCGATGCCGAGCCGGTATATGGTATGCTCAGGGGCTTGGCTCCGTCGGGGGTGACGGAGAGGGCCGAGAGGGCGTTGTCGGGGTTGATGGAGAAGGCATACCGGGCCTGCATCGGCTGCCTCACCGGCATGAGTATCCATTGGCCTTTGGCACCATCCTCGGGGGTGACCGCCTTGAAGTCGGAGCTCATCGCCGGGGTCAGGTTATTGGCTCCGAGGAGAAAGACGCGGCCGGTCAGGAGGTCCTGGACGTTGGCGGCAGTGAAGCCGAAGCGGTCGGTGAAATTGCCGATGGGGAAAGAGGCATATTGGCGATTGACCTTGATGGCGGCTGTAATGGAGTCGGGGTTGATGTCGATTACGCCCACCTCGAAGCCGAGCATCCGGAGCGAAATGTTGACCGAGGAGTCGCGGACCATCGTGGCCACGCCGCTGATGCTCATCTGCTTGGGAGAGATGAGATTGATAGTCACGGGCACACGGAGGCGCTGCCAGTCGGAGTAGGAGGCTTCAATGGCTTCGAAGCCCCGCAGGCGCTGCCAGTCGGCCTCGGGGGCAGAGCTCTTGGGAGAATGGCAGGCCGAGAGGGTGAGGGCCGCGATAATGATTGGTAATATCTTTTTGAGGCTCAATTCGGAAATGGTGATTTAGGATTAAGGTCAGCTTGCGATGAAAAGGGGGCTCGGAGTGCCCTGAGACTTAGGCTATTGTCATGGGCGGGCGGGAGCCTGATTATTTGTAGAAATAGGCCTTGGCCGACACCTTGCGGCGGAGGAGGTCGTTGTCGGGGTCGAGCTCGAGGGCCTGCTTCCAGAAGTCGAGGGCTTTATCCGGCTCGCGGGCCATGAAATAGATGTCGCCGGCGTGCTCGAGCACCTCGGCACCGGGGTCGTCGCCCTCAGCCTTCGTAGCCTCGATGGTCCGGTCGATAAGCTCGCGGGCCTTGGCATAGTCGCCTTGCTTAAACATCACCCAGGCATAAGTGTCGAGATATGTGGCTTTTTCCGATTCATTGGCTATAGCGCCCTCGATGAGGCGCCTTGCGCGGTCGAGGTCGCGGTCGGAGCAGGCCAGATGGTAGGCGCAATTATTCATGGCCAGAGCGTTGTCGGGGTCGAGCTCAATGGCCCGGTCGTAGCAGACAAAGGCCGAGTCGCGCTGCTCCATTTTGTAGAAGACATCGCCCATCGAGGTGAGGAGATTGCTGCGGGTGTCGCGGTCAAAGTCAGGATTGTCCATCGATTTCCGGAGGATGGTCAGGGCGGTGTCATAATCCCCCTTTTCGCTCAACGCGGCGGCGCCAAGGACCGGGAGGGCAGTATCGGAGGGGAAGAGGTCAATAGCTTTGATGACGGTAGCCGCCGAGCGGTCGTAGTCGCCCGTAAGGTAATAGAGCTGGGCCAGCATCTGCCAGCGCTCGGCGTCTGACGGGTCGAGGGCCAGCTCATAGTCGAGCTGCTCTATGGCTCCGGGATAATCAGCTATGGCGGAGAGGAAATTGGCATAGAGCATATGGAGCACCGGCTCGTGAGGGTCGGAGGCGATGAGGCGGTCAAAGAGCTCAGAGATGCGCTTGTGTTGCGAGGGGTTACGGTAGAGGGTGATGACATATTCGTTCATGAGCTGCGCCTTGGTCATTATGTCGAGGTCGGGCTGCTCAAGGGCGAGGAAAATCTCGCGGTCATAGGCGGCGGAGTCGCCTTGCTGAAGATACAGATTGGCGCGTGAATAGTAGGCGGCTCCGTTGGCGGGGTCGAGTTCCAGGGCGCGGTTGATATACTTTAGGGCAGAGTCGGGGACGCTGAAGTGAGAATAGACATCGCCGGCAAAGATGGCAAATTCGGCCGAGAGGGGAGTGCCGTCGGTGAGCCGGCGGGCTTCAGTGAGGATTGCGGCGGTGTCGGCAGCCATCTGATGGAGCTGGATGCGGTAAAGAGAGGTGGCCACCGCCGGCCCCTCGCGCATCTCTATGGTGTCATAGACGGCGATGGCATGGGCGCGGTCGTCGATTTTGCCCGTCGAGGCGAGGAGCTGAGCATAGGCCGAGGCCACCTCGGGGCGGTCGGGATTGGCGCGGAACAGATTGCCTAAGAGGGTGGTGGCCTCGTCGATAAAGCCGTAATTGGCCGCCGTGCGGGCCGTCTGCCCTACGGTGTAATAGTCGCCTTTACCCTCGCCATTGACGGCATAATCGCGCATCAGATTGTAGCAGTAGGCGTTGAAAGTCGAGTCGGAGTCTTCGGCCATGGCGGCCATGAAGCGCCCGTATTCATACCCGAGATATTTATCGCGGGGGTTGGTGCGGTAGGCCTGGGAGATGAGGGCCATATAAGAGTCGATTTCTCCCTGCTCCTTGAGGCGCTGGGCCTCGAGAAACATCAGGTCGGCCTTCCGCTCGGCGCGACGGACCTCGGCCTCGCGGCGGGAGTCGCGGGGAGCGGCGAGGGCCGTCAGAGCGGCGGCAAGGATGAGGATGAAGATTGACGAGAGGGTGCGCAAGCGGGTTGCAATTAAGGATTATATAGGCGGCCGGCTATGCCAAATCGTCGGCGTCAGCCGCTTGGCTATGCCAAGAGAATACAGGGGGGGAGGGTCAGACGCCGGTGTGGCCGAAGGCACCATCGCCGCGGACGGTCTCGTCAATGCGGTCGGTGGGCTCCCAGGCCACATGGCTGTAGGTGGTGATCACCATCTGGGCGATGCGCTCGCCGGGGTTGATGGTGAAGGGGGCGTCGGAGAGATTGATCACTATCACGCCTATCTCGCCGCGATAGTCGGCATCTACGGTGCCGGGGGTGTTGACGATAGAGATGCCTGAGCGAAGGGCCAGGCCGCTACGGGGGCGTATCTGGCATTCATATCCCTGGGGGAGCTGGATGCGCAGGCCTGTGGGCACGAGGGTGCGCTCCAGCGGCTTGAGGGTCACCGGCTCCTTCAGTGCGGCATGGATATCCATACCGGCGGCCGAGGGGGTTTCATAAGCCGGCAGGTCGTAGCCTGAGCGGTTGATTATCTTTACTTTAATGCGGTCCATGGCGGAGAGGGTTATTTTTCGCGCATGTAGATGTTGATGGGGGTGCCGGTAAAGTCCCAGTTGGCGCGTATCTTGTTTTCGAGATAGCGGCGATAAGGCTCCTTGACCCACTGCGGGAGATTGCAGAAGAAGATGAAGGTGGGGACTGCCGCGCCCTTGAGCATCGTCACATATTTGATCTTGATAATCTTGCCCTTGTTGGCGGGTGGGGGATACGCGGCGATGGCTTCGAGCATCACGGTATTGAGCTGCGAGGTAGGGATGGTCCGGCGGCGGTTTTGATAGACCTCCACGGCTGTCTCTATCACCTTGTAGATGCGCTGCTTGGTCAGGGCTGAGGCAAAGATGATGGGGAAGTCGGTGAAGGGGGCGAAGCGGGCGCGTATGGCCTCCTCGAAATGCTTGATGGCCGGCTGCGACTTGTCTTCGACAAGGTCCCACTTATTGACACACACCACGAGGCCCTTCTTGTTTTTCTGGATGAGGGAGAAGATGTTGACATCCTGGGCCTCAATGCCGCGGGTGGCATCGATCATGAGGATGCAGACGTCGCTCGCCTCAATGGCGCGGATGGAGCGGATCACCGAATAATATTCGATGTCTTCATTGACCTTGGTCTTCTTGCGGATGCCCGCAGTGTCGACCAGATAGAAGTCAAAGCCAAACTTATTGTAGCGGGTGTAGATGGAGTCGCGGGTGGTGCCGGCGATGTCGGTCACGATATGGCGGTCTTCGCCGATAAATGCGTTGATGATGGAGCTCTTGCCGGCATTGGGGCGGCCGACGATGGCAAATTTGGGGATGTCGTCGACCGTGGTGTCGGCCTCGGCCTCGGGGAGCTTGTCGACGACAGCATCGAGCAGATCGCCCGTGCCGTAGCCATTGGAGGCAGAGACGGGAAACGGGTCGCCCAAGCCGAGGGAATAAAACTCGGCAGTGTTATAGAGCCAGTCTGCCGAATCGACCTTGTTGGCCACCAGGAGCACCGGCTTCTTGCTCTTGCGGAGGATTTCGGCCACATGGTCGTCGAGGTCGGTGACGCCGTTCATGGCGTCGACGACAAAGAGGATCTCGTCGGCCTGCTCGATAGCGAGCTCCACCTGCTTGTTGATTTCCTCCTCGAAAATATCTTCGGAATTGACCACCCAGCCTCCGGTGTCGACGATCGAAAACTCCTTGCCGTTCCAGTCAACGCGGCCATACTGACGGTCGCGAGTGGTGCCGGCCGTCGGGTCTACGATGGCGGTGCGGGTCTGAGTGAGTCGGTTAAAGAGGGTCGATTTTCCCACATTGGGTCGCCCTACGATGGCTATCATTTGTCCCATAGGAAATATGTAGTCTGGTCTTACCCGGCAAAGGTACGAAATTTTTTACTCAATATAGCCAAAGGCTTTAAGTTTGTTTTCACGATTGCGCCAGTTGGGCTCCACCTTGACGAAGAGCTCGAGATAGACGCTCTTGCCGAAGAAGCGCTCGATCTCTTTGCGGGCCTCGGTGCCGACGCGCTTGATCA
>CAZAUV010000112.1:0-7829 GCA_964488335.1 uncultured Bacteroides sp. | reverse complement strand
GCGTACGTTCAACCAATGCGTCCGCAATGTGGTAGATAGAGGTAATGAAATGATAATTTTCTATATGTCGATGGGCTATACTCCTACTGAGGCAGTCAAGAAGACCTATCACGTCACCCCCGAGAGCATTGCCTACATCCGCGTCCTTAGATAAGCTGACCGGCAGCATACCGAAGTATCTGTACTTTACGTCCTCAGGAAGGCACCCCGCGTCAATGCGGGCGCGGGGTGCCTTCCTGAGGCCGATCCCAAAACCGACGGAATATCAAGCGTTTAAGACAGATATTCGAACACTTTTCGAACGGTTTTCGAACACTTTTCGAACGGTTTTCGAACACTTTTCGAACACTTTTCAAAAGGTCTTCAAAATGTCCATGGCAATCATCTGACTCCCTCTAACTCTTTTCTAACTCTGATTTTTGCAGAGTTGTAGTTTAAGGGCTATATTTGCCGCGAAATCAATCTAAATCTTAACTTTAAGCATCCTTCATTATGGCTGAAAAAAAATTGTTTTTATGGCTGCTGACAGGGCTGATGGCTGCGACATTCGCCGCCTGCTCCGACAAGGATGGACCTCTGGATAAGGACGAGCCCGCAATCTGCCCGGTAGACACTATCACTCCGGTTGATACTGTCATTGACCCGGTGAATCCTCCTGAACCGCCGGCGACACCCGTGGCCGCGGAGCCTTTTGAGGTAACGTTGTCGTTTGTCGACAGCCGAGGAAACGACCTCCTCGATCCGGCTCATCCGGCCACTCTGGTCGGAACTCCGATCTTTTATGAGACCACTGCTATGGGTGGCCTCCGGGTCATCCCCGACGAAAACGGCCAGCCTATCGCCTCCACAGGGCTCAGATATATAACCGTTAACTCGCCCACGCCGGATGCTTCAAATGATTATGGTCGCCAACTGACCATTGACTGGGCGGAAGGCACCCACTGCGATATAATCAGTGTTACTGATCCTGACAGTCTTGGTCAGCGAATGATGAGAGTCAATGGCTCCGCTCCCCGGGTGATGGACGGTGCTCCCGTGGTATTGCGTTCGGATGATAAGGGCTTTTATTATCACCCCCTTGAGATACCTTTTATAATAGCCGACAAACAGGACAGAATGATAAAAAATCCTCAGGTGACCGCCATAATCGACGGGAAGGAATACCAGTGTGACGCTGAGCCTCGGGATTCACTGACTATATATGCCCTGATGGGCCTGACGGGGTTGTTTATCAACCGCTTTCAGATTGCCGTCTCGGAGCCCGACATACAATTTACCGGTCTGCGTCATCCTAAGACCACATATTGGTTTTCCGGCAAGAAACTTCAGGGCTATGAAGACCTGGTGGTCTTGGGCGATTTCCCGCGCAATGAGCCTCTTGACATTCCTGTAACCTTCCGCATTAAGGCCACCTCTTCGTCAGATCCGGTAGATATCGATGTCAGGATCACCAACACCATCCGTCAGATAGCCGACTATCAGCAGTCGCAGGTCAATGTGTTTATAGATGGGAAGGAGAGCCGACCCGACTCTTTCAATGGATGCTATTGGCTCCGCGTGGAGTGACATAAAAGCGCCCCACGCCATCCTATGCATCCGCCTCCTTAGATAAGCTGACCGGCAGCATACCGAAGTATCTGTACTTTACGTCCTCAGGAAGGCACCCCGCGTCAATGCGGGCGCGGGGTGCCTTCCTGAGGTCGATCGCAAAACCGACGGAATATCAGATGTTTACGGCAACCGTTCGAACGATTTTCGAACACTTTTCAAAAGGTTTTCGAACACTTTTCGAACACTTTTCAAAAGGTCTTCAAAATGTCCACGGCAATCATCTGACTCCCTCTAACTCTTTTCTAACTCTGATTTTTGCAGAGTTGTAGTTTAAGGGCTATATTTGCCGCGAAATCAATCTAAATCTTAACTTTAAGCATCCTTCATTATGGCTGAAAAAAAATTGTTTTTATGGCTCCTGACGGCTCTGATGGCTGTGACCTTCGCCGCCTGCTCCGACAAGGATGAACCGGATGGGCCCGACTCCGTCTCCTACACGATTGAGACGACGACATCTTACAAGGATAATAATGCAGTGATCGACTTGTCGCGATATGTCGACTCGAATGATATTTCCGGATTTCGATATGATGTGACCGAGTCAGGAACTTTCACTATGGTCGACGGCAAGCCCGTCGCCTCCGGTGCAGCTTCGGCTGAGAGGTGGATTGATGACGTCACTCTCGACGGCGACCATATGGTCATATCATTTACTCCCTCGGTGGGTGAAAACCGATATGCCGTGATCGACGTAACCTTTAATAAGAAGGATGGCTCTCAGGTGGTGGTCAAAGCTACCGTCTATCAAGAGGGTAAGAAGGGCGATGAACCGGGCCCCTCAGCCGAAGACCTCTCTTATTCTCTGAGGCTGTCGATTGTCAGCAGCGACGGTAAGGACCTCCTCAACCCTCTCACTCCCTACAATCTGGTTGGCTCCGGCATCAGCTGGGTATTGAATAACTCCTATCCCCCCTCAGGCACAAAGGCCGAAAACCCCGCCACCGACGAGGCTACCGGCATGAGATATGTTACGATCCGAGGCAATGTCGACGACAGCACCGTCAACAGGAGCGACACATATGTCGTCTATTGGGCCGAGGGTGTCAACAGTGCCTCCATCGTGGTATCGGAGGCCGACGGTGAGGGGCTGCGCACCTACTCGCTCAACGGCGCCGAGCCGCAGCCTCTGGAGGATGGTCGCCTGATAACGCTCACCACTCCATCGGGCGATGATTTCCGCTACAAACCCCTTAACGTCATTATGCAGTGCGCTGACATAAAAGGCAATCTGACCGACGCCTTCTATATCACCGCCACCGATGACGACAATAATGAGTATGAGCCGTCGGCCACTCCCGGAGCTCCTGCCTATGACTGGAAGGAGGATATTGCGGGCATTTGGTTTACGGGGCCGCTGTGCCTGACTGAGGATGCAGTCGACGCGGCCTTCACCGGAGTGCGCATCCCCTCGGCTCTATATAACCTCGTCGGCAACGAAGTGGAGTTTAACGCCAATAATCTCTTTGTCCTCGGCAACTTTGACCAGACCGAAGATATGGATAAGTCTTATTTAATAAGTCTCTTAGATAAGGAGGACGGGTATCGTAAGGCAGTCTATCGCATAAGAGTGGTCAACGAGGTGACTCAGATAGCCAACTTCAAGGTAAAGCACTTCCGGCTCTACCTCGACGGCAAAGATGTCACCCGGGATTATCTTAACACGGGCGTCCTCACCCTCATGGAGCAACCTCTTTCCGCTCTGAACTGACCCCCACTGAATGGTTCTGCGCATCTCTCCCTCCGAAATGTATCGGGCCCTGCCGCTGAATGACAATGATTGGTCTTTCAGCATGAAATGAAATTAAATATCTGATACATAATCCTTAACGGACCATTATTCCGTGCTTGACGTCGCGGCTCCCACAGTCCTCCCGGGCTTGGGGAGCCGCTTTATTATGGCCGCAGGGGGAGTTGGGCTTTTTGGCCGAAATCGTGGCCTTTTGGGTCATCGGCCGAGCGGGAGCATCCGGCGTAAGAGAAAAATGCGTAACTTTGCACCGCATGATTGTTGCCCGCCGCCATCGTGCCCCCTCTCCCCTCATCAACCCTGACCTATTATTTTTCCATGATACTATCGACGGCCGTTGCCACCTTTGGCCACTACTGGCTCTTCATGAAGCGCGTCTTTGCCATCCCCGACAAGGGGAGGGTGTTCTTCTCGCGCACCATAGCCGAGATATCCAAGCTCGGCATCGATTCCATCCCCCTGGTGATAGTCATCTCGGTGTTTATCGGTGCGGTGTGTTGCATCCAGATGGAGCTCAACACCAGCTCGCCGCTCCTGCCGGCCTATTCCGTAGGCCTGGCCACTCGCGAGATCATCCTCCTGGAGTTTTCCAACTCTATCCTCTGCCTCATCCTGGCGGGCAAGGTGGGGAGCAACATAGCCTCGGAGATAGGCACCATGCGGGTCACCGAGCAGATCGATGCCCTCGACATCATGGGCATTAACTCGGCCAACTATCTGGTGCTCCCCAAGGTGGTGGGCTTCGTCCTGATCATGCCGGTATTAGTGATCCTCTGCATGGCCACGGCCCTCTTCGGCGGTTTTCTCGTGGCGCTGGTCACTGACCTCATCCCGGTCTCGCGCTATATCTATGGCATCCAGGCACAGTTTGTCGAGTGGTATGTATGGTATGGCATCATCAAGTCGCTCGTCTTCGCTTATATCATAGCGAGCGTCTCGGCCTTCTATGGCTATTATGTCAGCGGAGGCGCCCTGGAGGTCGGCAAGGCCTCGACCAATGCCGTTGTTTCATCGTCGATACTCATCCTGCTTATGGACGTGATATTGACCAAACTGCTGCTCTGATGATTGAACTGAAAAATATCACCAAGACCTTTGACGACGGCCGGACGGTGCTCCACGACATCTCGGCCACCTTCTATACCGGCAAGACCAATCTCATCATCGGCCAGAGCGGCTCAGGCAAGACGGTGACCATCAAGTCGATAGTGGGCCTTGTCAGGCCCGACAGCGGCGAGATACTCTATGACGGGCGCAACTTCCTGGCGATGGACAGCTCGCAGGTCAAGAGCCTCCGCAAGGAGATAGGGATGCTGTTTCAGGGCTCGGCGCTCTTTGACAGCGAGACAGTGATGGGCAACGTGATGTTTCCGCTGATGATGTTCAGCGACATGACTCCGGCCGAGCAGCGGGAGAGGGCTGAATTTTGCCTGGCCCGCGTCAATCTCCATGGGGCCGGACATAAATATCCGGCCGAGATATCGGGCGGCATGCAGAAGCGTGTGGCCATTGCCCGAGCCATCGCCCTCAACCCCCGCTACCTCTTCTGCGACGAGCCTAATTCGGGCCTCGACCCGCAGACCTCGCTCGTGATTGACGGCCTCCTGAGCGACATCACTCATGAATATGGGATCACCACCATCATCAACACCCACGATATGAACTCCGTCATGGGCATCGGCGAAAATATCGTATTCATCAAGGAGGGACGCGCCGAATGGATAGGCTCCTCCGACCAGCTCTTCCACTGCGACAACAAGGCGGTCAACGACTTTGTCTTCGCCACCCAGCTCTTCCGCGATGCCCGCTCCTACATCCGCGAGCATCCCGACAAAATCAGGGAGCTGAGAGACTGATCCGGGGGGATCAGAGCCGCAGACCCAGACCGAGCATCAGATGGCGCGGATGGGAGAAGTCGCGCAGCGAATAGCCCACGTTGATCCACATCCGGGGGCCGAGATATGTGCGCAGGGCGAGGCTCTGATAGAAATAGCGCAATGCGCTGCATCCGGCCAGAGCGTTGTAGCCCAGGCCGAGATGGAGCGAAAATACCGGCATCTCATATTCCACCCCTGCCGAGAGGCCTGCGGCAATCTGCCTCCCGAAAGGCGGCCTGATAAGCAGCGGAGCCTGAGAGTGACCATCCTCCCCTATCATATAAGAGTCGGGCACGGCGGCCTCGTCCCATATCAGATCGAGCGACGGGCCCGCACGGAAGCGGCGCCCGAGGCTCCACATGGGCGAGATATTGATGCCGGCGCAGCCGAAGACGCCCGGATAGGGATGGGCCTCCTGATCCTCATCGTGGTAACACTTCTTGTGCCACGCGCCCCAGAGAAGGATGTCGATGACGCGATGGGGCCGCGCGAGGGTATCGAGGCGGTCGATGAAATTTATAGCGCGGGATGCGCCTCCTAAGCGGCGCTCAAGAGAGATGCTTGCCGTGGCGGTATTGGTGCCCGCATTGGGGAAGCGGGTATTGCCGTTGGAGTAATGGACCAGATTGAGAGCGCCGGCCACGGCCCAGTCCGGGGCAAGCTGATAGCTGACGCGGACGCTGACGCCGAGAAGGGCGCAGACGGGAGAGCCGTTGACAGTGTTGTCGGGATTATGCCTGCCCGCTATCTGCCATGGGGCCGTGGCGCCAAACTGCCAGTCATAGCCGAGGGACACGCGCTGATTAATCCGCATGAGGTCGGCCCCCTGGAAGATATAGAGGCCCGCGGGAGAACCGATAAGCGACGGCTTCATCAGTGCCAGGCCCCTGAGGCCAAGACCCGTGCGGATATTGGACGATGAGGCGATGCCCCAGCGGAGATCCCCTTCTGCCATGGCGCCGAAGCGATGCTTCTGAGGGTTGTCGCCTCGGAAGTAGGCCGATGTCGGGAGGGTATATCCCCCGGCGCCGTCGAGGGAGATAAAATGGCCGGGGACCTGGCCGGGGAGAGGCCGGGCCACCAACATGAAGCCTACGAGCAGGATAAGCCTGATAAGACACTTCATAGCGGAGAGGGAGGGGGGATTATTATGGAGTGAGGGGATCGTCGTTATAGCCGATGAGATAGCCCACCGGAGCAGTGACCTCCACCTCGCCGGTGGCTGTTACCGGCTCGGCGAGGGAGGGGCTGATGAGGGTCACACGATAATGGGCTACGGCGCATCGGCGCTTGAGGAACAGATGATAGCGGCGGCTCACCCGAGGCGGTATCTTCACCCTTACGGCCAACGACCCGATTTCATCATCCTCCACGGGGTAATAGAGCTCGCGGCCCGGGAGGTAAGGCGACTCCACGCCGTAGAAACCGGGGCTGTAGCCGTCGGCCTCAGGGCCGGGCGACGGCAGGGGGAGCGGGCTCCCCGCATCGATGGGGAGATAGGGATTGTCGGGGGTGAAGACCACCTTGACCTGAGTGCCCGCATATGGGTGGATGATGACGGAGGTGGTGTCGTCGGTAAGGTTGGTATAGCGGCGCGTCCATTCCTGGTGATATTCGGAATCGGGATCGCGGAGCATCAGCGAGTAGGGATAGCTTATCTCAGTGCCTCTTAGAGGCTCTATGCCGCTGACGGTCAGCGGCATGGAGTATGAAGCTACGTAAGAGCTCCCGATATTGACATTGAAATGGCGGTCGGAGCGGCTGAGGCTTCGGCCGGAGATGACTTCCACCCGTCCGTCGCTGCGGGCTGTGACGCGCAGGGAGAGTGTTGGCCATGCTATGGCTATTGTCCCCGGCGCCGCGGCCGCGGCATCGGCAAGCGTTGAGATGGTATCCCCCTCGAGGGTGATACGATAAATGATGGCCGGGATATTGTCGCCGGAGGAGTCGCTGCAGGTGATGCTCATGCTCTCCACTCCCCGCAGGCCTGTGGAGATGCTCAGGGAGCCCCCCTCGGCGGGGAGGGTGAGCTCCCGGGCCGGCGGCAGAGGGTCGACGAAGGCACGGTCGTTACACCCCGTCAGCCCGGTAGCAGCGAGGATGATGCCGCCCGCCGCAAGGAGGGCCTGCAGCGGGCGGCGCGATAGTTCTTTTGTCTCGGTAAAAATCATCAGATGAGGGCTTTGCCGGTCATCTCGGCAGGCTGGGGAAGGCCCATGATCTTGAGGATGGTGGGTGCCACGTCGGCCAGGCGACCATCGGCCACC
This sequence comes from uncultured Bacteroides sp., assembly GCA_964488335.1. Lineage (GTDB taxonomy): Bacteria > Bacteroidota > Bacteroidia > Bacteroidales > Muribaculaceae > Paramuribaculum. The sequence continues at coordinate 327 of CAZAUV010000112.1, read as the reverse complement.
GTGGCATCTTTCTTCGGAGTGACGTAGATGCAGGGCACGGGGTTGAGGGAGTGGGCGGTGTTGGGGGTACCGTCGGGGTTGATGGCGTTGTCGGCATTGCCGTGGTCGGCGATGATGATAGCCTCATAGCCGGCAGCCTTGGCGGCCTCGATGGTGTCGCGGACACAGTCGTCGACAGCCTTCACGGCCTTCTCGATGGCCTCATATACGCCTGTGTGGCCCACCATGTCGCCATTGGCATAATTGACAACGATGAAGTCGTATTTCTCGGAGCGGATAGCCTCCACGAGCTTGTCCTTCACCTCATAGGCGCTCATCTCGGGCTTG
>CAZAUV010000111.1:0-7875 GCA_964488335.1 uncultured Bacteroides sp. | reverse complement strand
AGGACAAGGCCGAAGACTATGAGGAGCGCATCATCAATCAGTTTATCCGCTACTCCGGACGACCGGTCTTCAGCATGGAGTCGGCCACCGTCCACCCCCTCCAGGCCTTTGCCGACCTTATCACCATTGAAGAGCATAAGACCAAAGCTCGTCCCAAGGTGGTCCTCACGTGGGCTCCCCATCCCCGCGCGCTGCCACAGGCCGTCCCCAACTCCTTTGCCCAGTGGATGGTGGCGGCAGGCTACGATGTGGTGGTCACCCAGCCTGAGGGATATGAGCTCGACCCGGCTTTCACCGCCGGCGCCACCATCGAATATGATCAGCGCCGCGCCCTCGAGGGAGCCGATTTCGTATATGCAAAAAACTGGAGCGCATATTCCGGCGACAACTATGGCAAAATCCTCTCCACCGACCGCGCCTGGACCATCGACTCCGACCATATGGCGCTGACCGACAACGCTTTCTTCATGCACTGCCTCCCTGTCAGACGCGGCATGATTGTCACCGACGACGTCATCGAAGGCCCCCGCAGCCTCGTCATCCCCGAGGCAGCCAACCGCGAGATTTCGGCTCAGACTGTCATCGGCCGCATGCTTAAATCAATCCAGGACGGACGCAATGGATAATATTCAGATTGTCAAGATAGGGGGCAACGTGGTAGACAATCCCGCTGCCCTCGACCGCTTTGCTGCCGACTTCGCTGCCATCCCCGGCCCGAAAATCCTTATCCACGGCGGCGGCAAGGAGGCCACGCGCCTCTCGGAGCGCCTCGAGATACCCACCACGATGATCGAAGGGCGGCGCGTCACCTCGGCAGAAACTCTCGAAGTGGTCACCATGGTATATGCCGGCCTGGTCAATAAGCGTGTTGTCGGCGCCCTGAGGCGCCACGGCTGCAACGCCCTCGGTCTTTCGGGCATCGACGGCGGTGTCATACCGGCGCGTCGCCGCCCCGCTAAACCTATTGACTATGGCTTCGTGGGCGACATCGATGCCAACGACATCAACTCCGCCCTCATAGCCACCCTCCTCGAAGGGGGCATCACTCCCGTATTCTGCGCCCTGGCTTACGACACCGACGGCGCAGGTTCCCTGCTCAACTGCAACGCCGACTCGGTGGCCTCGGCCGTGGCTGTCGCTTCGGCTCGCATCGGCTCTCCGTCGCTGACATTCTGCTTCGAGAAAGATGGCGTTATGGCCGATGTAGACAATCCCGATACCCTCATCCCCGAGATAACCCCTTCATCATTTGGCCGCCTCAAAGAGGAGGGAATTATCGTCGGGGGCATGATTCCGAAGATAACAAATGCCCTGGCTGCCATTGAGCAAGGCGTGAAGAGCGTCAGAATATGCCGCGCCGACCTTCTGGCTGATACGCGCGGCACCGTCATTAAAGCCTGACCCGACATGACCGACACTGCCGCCGAGGCCATAGCTCTTCTCCGCCGTCTCATAGCCACACCCTCCATCTCCGGCTCAGAGGGAGACACTGCCACAATTATCGGACAATGGCTCGCTGAGCGCGGAGCATCCCCCGAGCGTCTTCACAACAATGTGTGGGCTCTCGCTCCCGGCTATGACCCCGCGCGCCCTACCCTCCTGCTCAACAGCCACCACGACACCGTCCGCCCCTCGGCATCCTATACCCGCGACCCATTTGACCCCGCTTTGGAAAACGGTCGTCTCTATGGCCTCGGATCCAACGACGCCGGAGCTTCAGGGGTGGCTCTCGCATCAGCCTTCCTCGCCCTCAAAGATGAGCCTCTCCCCTTCAACCTACTCTTTGCATGGACAGCTGCCGAGGAGAATATGGCGCCTGAAGGGATGAGAGCGTTTCTACCCGAGATGGCCGCCCGCGGAATAAATATCGATATGGCTCTCGTAGGCGAGCCCACAGGGATGCAGCCTGCCATAGCCGAGCGCGGCCTCATTGTCCTCGACGGCATTGCCCGAGGCAAAGCGGGTCATGCCGCCCGCAATGAAGGCGTCAATGCCCTCTACCTGGCCATCGAAGCCATCAACAGCCTCCGTAGCTGGGTGCCGGAGCGTCAAAGCAGTGTACTCGGCCCAATAAAGGTGAGTGTCACCATGATAAACGCCGGAAGTCAGCACAATGTGGTGCCCGACGAATGTAAGTTTGTCGTCGATGTGCGCACCACCGACGCCTACACCAACGAGGAGACCGCCCGCCTCCTGCGGGATGTCGCCGGCTGCGAGCTCTCTCCCCGCTCTACCCGCATCCAGGCCTCCGTGATACCCGCTGATCACCCCTTGGTCAAGAGTGCGACTGCTCTCGGTCTGACACCTTTCATCTCCCCTACGACGTCAGATATGGCCCTCATGCACGGCATCCCGTCCCTCAAGATGGGCCCCGGCGACTCAGCGCGCTCCCACTCGGCCGACGAATATATCGTCCTCGATGAGCTGCGCAATGCCATCCCTCTTTACATCAACCTTTTACGAAACCTCTCAACCCATTATATCCAATCATGAAACTATGGAGCAAGGGCTTTGAGCCCGACAAGATGATTGAAAAGTTTACCGTAGGAGCTGACCGGGAGCTCGACCTCCGTCTGGCCCGCTACGATGTCCAGGGCTCTATGGCCCATATCCGTATGCTCGAGTCGATCGGTCTCATCGGCCATGATGAGCTCCCTATCCTCCTCGATGCTCTCAAGGAGATAGCCGACATGATTGAACGAGGGGAATTTACTATCGCCGAGGGAGTGGAAGATGTCCATTCCCAGGTTGAATTTCTCCTGACGGAGCGCCTGGGCGACCTCGGCAAGAAGATCCATTCAGGCCGCTCACGCAACGACCAGGTGCTTGTTGACCTCAAGCTGTTTCTCCGCGACGAACTCTCGCAGATAGCCCGCAGCGTCAACAGCCTCTTCTCTCTCCTGCTATCCCTTTCGGAGGAGCATAAAGACAAACTGATGCCGGGCTACACCCATCTCCAGGTGGCTATGCCCTCTTCTTTCGGCCTTTGGTTTGGCGCGTATGCCGAGAGTCTCATCGACGACACCCAGCTCCTCCTTGCCGCCTACCGTGTGGCCAACCAGAACCCCCTCGGCTCCGCTGCCGGCTATGGGTCGTCGTTTCCCCTCGACCGCGAGATGACCACCCGCCTGCTCGGCTTCGATGCCCCTCACTACAACGTGGTGGCCGCCCAGATGAGCCGAGGCAAGAGCGAGCGCGCCGCGGCTGCCGCTATATCGGCCGTGGCTTCCACCCTCGGCCGCATGGCTATGGACATATGTATGTGGATGTGCCAGAACTTTGGCTTCGTCTCTTTCCCCGACGAGCTCACCACAGGCTCATCCATCATGCCCCACAAGAAAAATCCCGATGTTTGGGAGATAATGCGCGGCAAGTGTAACCGCCTTCAGTCGATACCCAATGAACTGGCTCTCCTGACGGCCAACCTCCCCCTGGGCTACAACCGCGATCTCCAGCTGATGAAGGATATCCTCTTCCCGGCCACCACCGAGCTCCGCTCCTGCATCGACATGGCCATCTTTATGCTCCATCACATCACCGTCAAAGATCATATCCTTGACGATCCCCGCTATGACTATCTTTTCACCGTGGAGGATGTCAATCGCCTCGTCCTTAAGGGCGTTCCCTTCCGCGAGGCATACAAGCAGGTGGGGATGGCTGTCCAGGAAGGACGCTATAAACCCACCCGGGAGGTCCACCACACCCATCTGGGATCCATAGGCAATCTCGCCACTGAGCATATACGCTCAAAGATGGAGCCCCTGATCAATGCTTTCCCCGTCCACTGATCGCCCTCTATCCCCCCATCCCCTCTCTATGGCTCCATCATCATCCGAAAAGCGGCCTAAGGTCTTTGTATCAGGCTGCTATGACATGCTCCATTCGGGCCACGTGGCTTTCTTCAAAGAGGCCGCGGCCTATGGCGACCTCTATGTGGGCATCGGCTCCGACGCCACAATTATGGAGCTCAAGCACCATAAGCCGGTCTACTCCGAGAAGGAGCGCCTCTATATGGTCAAGGCCATCCGGTATGTCACCGATGCTTCCATCAACCGTGGCAGCGGGATGCTCGACTTCGCCGAGACCATTGACCGAATCAAGCCCGACATCTTTGTGGTCAACTCCGATGGCTCCTCCGACGCCAAGCGCCGCTTCTGCCGGGAGAGAGGGATTGAATATATAGTCCTTGAGCGTAAGCCCGAAGAGGGGCTCCAGGCTCGCTCAACCACCGCCCTGCGCACCGGAGTACCCTCGCGACTTCCCTATCGCATCGACATTGCCGGGACATGGATTGACCAGCCCTACGTGTCGCAGATGGGCCATGGCTGGGCTATAACCGCTTCCATTGAGCCGACGGTGGAGTTTATGGAGCGCGGTGGCATGTCGACCTCCACCCGCAATGCCGCCCGCAAGATATGGCCCTATGAGCTCCCCGACTACAACGAGGAGATGCTCGCCCGACTCCTCTTCTGCTTCGAAAACGACCCCGAGAGCGAAGGCCTCGTATCAGGTGCCCAAGACTCCATCGGCCTCTGCATGACCGGCATCACACGCCATTTCTACGACGGCCACTACTGGCCCTCGCGCATTGAGCAGACCCACGACGAGGAGGTCATATCATGGCTCGAGAGCCACATTGCCATCCTCCCGATGTTTCCTCGCCGCCCCGGTTGCTCCGTGGTCGATGGCAAGGATATCACCCCTGCCAAAGTGGCGCGGCTCACCGATGCCGCCTCACGATGCTGGGATGCCCTGATGGCCCGCGACCTCCACGCCTTTGCCGGGGCATTCCGTGACTCTTTTGAGGCCCAGGTGGCCATGTTTCCCGCTATGATGCAGCCGGGCGTCGAAGAATACATATCCTATTGGGCCCCGCGCTCCCTGGCCCTTAAGATGGCTGGCGCCGGAGGGGGCGGCCACCTCATCCTCGTCTTCGATACCATCCCTGACCATCCTGACCTTATCCCTATCCGCATCCGGCGCTGAAGGTCGCCCCATGGATAACACATTGAAACGACGCTATTGATATGAGACATTATTACGCGCTGATAATCTCCCTGTTGCTGATCCTCTCGGGATGCTCGGGCGAAAGCGGTATCTACCGCCGGGTGAAGGCCGACTTCGAGCAGCGAAGGCAGGAGCTCTCCGCGACTGAGATTTTTGCTCCGCTCGACACTATGGACCTTTCTCCTGAGGAGAGGCGGGCTATGGAGTTTCTTTATGCCTACTCCCCTCTCCCCGACCTTACCGACCGCCCGGCCGAGTTTATGCTCGACAATGTCCGTGCCGCAATCCGTGCCCGCAGCGAGATGGACTGGGAAGTGCCGGAGCGGGAGTGGCTCCATTTCGTCCTGCCCCCACGCGTCAACAATGAGCCTCTCGACTCGGCTCGCCTCATCTTCTATGATGAGCTTGCGCCACGTATCAAGGGCCTCCCGATGGCTGACGCCATCCTCGAGATCAACCACTGGGCCCATGAAAAGGCCACATATCAGCCGAGCGACGGACGCACCCGCTCTCCGCTTCAGACGCTCCGCGCGGCTATCGGTCGCTGCGGCGAGGAGTCGACTTTCCTCGTGGCCGCCCTGCGCGCTATGGGCATACCGGCCAGGCAGGTCTACACTCCCCGCTGGGCCCACACCGACGACAATCACGCCTGGGTAGAAGCATGGGCCGACGGACAATGGTATTTCCTCGGAGCCTGCGAGCCGGAGCCGGTGCTTAATCTCGGCTGGTTCAATGCTCCCGCCTCGCGCGGCATGCTGATGAGCACCCGCGTCTTCGGCCGCTACGATGGCCCTGAGGAAAAACTTGTGACCGGGCCGGGCTACACTGTCATCAACGTGACAGATAATTATGCTCCTACACGCTCGCTGACCGTGGAGGTGACCGACACCGCCGGCAATCCCCTCCCCGGCGCCAAGGTGAGATATGGCCTTTATAATTACGCCGAGTTCTATCCCCTGGCGGAGCTTACCACCGATGAGCGGGGCACCACATCGCTCATCACGGGCCTCGGCGACATACTGGTCTGGGCATCTGACGGACGTGACTATGCTTTCACCAAAGCCACTGCCACAGACACCCTGGTGACCCTCTCTCCGTCGGCCGCCACACGCTTGTCTCCCGGCGACGCGGTAGACTTTGATCTTAGTGTCCCCGAGGGCTCTACGGCGCTCCCTGAGGTGACAGCGGAGCAGCGAGCCCTCAACGACCGCCGGTTTGCCGCCGAAGATTCTATCCGCCGGGCGTATATGGCCTCAGCCTTCCTCCCCGACAGCGCCATTGATCTCCTCGACCAATCCCTGCGCCCCTTAGCCACGGCCATGCGCTCCAACCATCGCCTCCTCGCTCTGTATGATCGCGCCGGACGACCCGGCGCAGAGGTCACTGCCCTCCTCAACGCCATCTCGGTCAAAGACCTCGGCGATGCGTCCTTCACCCTCCTTCTCTCTGCCCTCAGCCGTCGCGGAAGTGATATGCAATATGTGATCAATCCCCGCATATCCACCGAGGAGCTCACCCCCTGGTGGGAAGAGCTCAGAGGATTTGTCAGCGAGGCTGAGGCCGAGGAAATCAAGGCCGATCCTCAGCTTCTCAGCCGCCTTGCTTCCGACTCCATCGCCCTTGTCAGCGAGCAGTGGGAGCCGGCCAACCTCCATATGAGCCCCGGCGCAGTGTGGCGCAATCGCATTGCCGACCCCGCCAGCCGCGATATATTCATCGTGGCCGCCGCCCGCACCCTCGGCATCCCTGCGCGCCTCAATCCCGTGACCTCCACTCCTCAATATCGCTCCACCGATGGCTTATGGACTGATTTCGTTACCACCCCCTCGGCCTCCGATACCCAAGCCCTCAGCCCTCTTATCCTCTCTTACTCTGACCCTACAGGCCTCCTCCCCGATCCGCAATATTACTCTCATTTCACCCTCTCCGCCCTCGGCGACGACGGCCTCCCGACACTCCTGACCTACGATGAAGGGACCACTACCGCCCGGACCGCCTTCGCCGCGCCGGGCTCAGCACTCGCCCCCGGCGACTATCTTCTCACCACCGGCCGTAGGCTCGCCAATGGCAATGTCCTCGCCCGCATGAGCATGATACGCCTTGATTCCGTCCCCACCGAGGCTCCGCTCATAGTCCGCTCCTCCGACAAGGAAGTGCAGGTCATCGGCGCCTTCAACTCCGAAGACCGCTTCATCCCCGATGGCACTTCAGAGCCGGTGTCTATCCTGTCGCAGACCGGACGGGGCTACTTCATCATAGGACTCATCGATGGCTCTGAGCCCTCTACCCACGCCCTCAACGACCTCGCTGCCGTAGCATCCGACCTCGAAGCCACCGGCCGTAAGATAATCCTTCTTGCGCCCGAGCGTCTCGACCCGCATAAGCGCCTTCCGGCATCCGGCACCCTCCCCTCCACCGTCGTCTGGGGCACCGACCCAACGGGAGCCATAGCAGATGAGATTATAGGCGAGATGCACCTCTCCGGCCCATCAGCCCAGCTCCCCATCTTCATCATCGCCGACACCTTCAACCGCGTGGTCTTCATCACCTCAGGCTACACCATCGGCCTGGGCAACACCCTCCTCGACACCCTCTCCCGCCTCTGACCCGCCGCTCTCCCCCCCCAACCACTCACCCCCGCCGACTGCGGTCTGTCGGCGGGGGTGAGTTTACATTTTTTCCGGAAGACTCACATCAGCCTAATAAAAAGATACGGCAATTGACAATAATCGGGTTGTGTATCTCACATTTTTTGATTTACTTTGCATCTGGATTTCCACGCTGTGGGAATGGCGCTTAGAGAAGTGTTCACTACGGCAAGCGGGAGTCTGATGACATATTTATAGAAAAGCGTATATTGACGCTTTG
>CAZAUV010000110.1:0-8087 GCA_964488335.1 uncultured Bacteroides sp. | reverse complement strand
ACTGGCAGACCGACTGCTCCCGCGCCATCGCCGACTTTGGCTTCGCCCCTGAGGTAGACCTCCGCGAGGGCATCCGCCGCGTCATCGCCGCCTGGCGCGCCAATCCCGCGACTTACCCCCCCCCTCATTCCACCCTTATGCCACAGCAGAAAGTCCCCTGGTGGTTTACCGCCATAGCCATCATCACAGCCCTCCCGGCCCTCCGCATACCCTGGATATGGGGCCCCCGTCAGGGCGAGGAGCGTGTGCTCCTGCTCTTCTATCCCTTCATCACCATGCTCGCCGCCTACATCGCCTGGCGCTGCTACGCCATCGACCGCCGCCCCATGGCCTGGATCCTCATCGTCATAGCCTGGCTCACCACCCTCGCCGTCCCCTACATCATGTAGGTCTCATCACCCGGTGCATAGCTACACCACCCTGCCGGCCTCCGCAACGACCGGCAGGGTGAATTTTATTTGTGTAGAGACGAAATTGTTAGTAATTTTGCGGCTCAAAATAACTGATAATTGCCACAGCCCTGTCAGGAATGATAGGGCCATAGGCGACCAATTGTGTTACAAGCAGATAAATCTGTAATGACTCGACTTTTCATCACCTTGCCGCTTCGCTTTATGGCGGCGGCTTTTGTTGTGATTGCTCTCTTCACGGCTAAAGTGTCAGCACAAGACTTTGCCCTGAAGACCAACCTACTCTATGACGCGGCCATGCAGACGGCCAATCTCGGCGCCGAATTTGGCCTGTCGCCTAAATGGACCCTCGATTTCTCAGGCAATCTCAACACCTGGAGCACCTCGGGCGAAAAAAAGTGGAAGCACTGGGAGGTGCAGCCCGAAGCACGTTACTGGTTTTGCCAGCGCATGGGAGGCAGCTTCATGGGCCTTCACATCATGGGGGGCCAATATAACTTGGGCGGCTTCAACGGCCGATATAATTTTCTCGGCACTGACGCCCGTAAGCTCGCCGACGCCCGCTATCAGGGCTGGTTTGTCGGAGCCGGCATAGCTTATGGCTACGCATGGATGCTCAGCCGCCACTTTAACCTCGAAGCCGAGATAGGCATCGGATATGCCTACACCCGCTACGACTCTTATCCCTGCGCCAAGTGCGGCAACCGCATCGACAGCCACAAACCTCATAATTATGTGGGCCCCACCAAGGCCGCGGTCAATATTGAATATGTGTTCTGAACACCCTCACCTCTGACGATACAATGAAACGACTCCTTTTTCTTATCGCATTGCTGTCGACCCTGGTGACGGGGTTTGCAGCTTCACCGCTGGTCATACCGGCTCCCTCCGACGCCTCTCTCTCCCGAAAGGGCGACAACCTCGAGGTCAGATTGACCCTCCCTCTGAGCGACCTCAAGGTGGGTAGCAACCGCGAGGCACTCATCATCCCCTCGGTAATAGCCCCCGAAAATGCCACCGATCTCCCTACATTTGCACTCCTGGGCCGCAAGCGCTATATCTATTTCCGGCGCGGCAACGAAGTGGTGACGGCCGACACCATGTGGCCCGCATCGAAGGCCCCCGGGAGCTTTGATTACTCGGCCACCATCCCCTGGGAAGACTGGATGGAAGATGGCCTGACCCTGCGCCTGACCCGCATCGACTATGGATGCTGCTCCGACATTGCCGGCGAAGCATCGCTCGACGGCATCGCCTCGCTGGAGCTCCCGAAGCCGTTTGTCCCCACCTTCAACTTCTTATCCCCTTCGGCCACCGATGAGGCGAAGACCCGCACGGTCAACGGCCGGGCATTCATCGATTTCCCCTCAGGCCGCACCGAAATCAGGCCCGATTATCGCTCCAACGCCGCCGAGCTCGCCAAGATACGCGCCACCATCGACTCCGTGGCCACCGACCGCGACATCACCGTCAAAGGCATTGCCATCAAAGGTTTTGCATCTCCCGAAGGCAGCTATGCCAGCAACGCCCGCCTCGCCGAAGGACGCACCATAGCCCTCAAAGACTACGTCAAAAACCTCTATAACTTCCCCGCATCCATCTTCTCAACCTCATCGGTGCCCGAAGACTGGGAGGGCCTCCTCGACTGGATGCGCACCGCCGACATCGAAAACCGCGATGCCCTTCTCGCCATAGCTTCCGACGACTCACTCGATCCCGATATCCGCGACCAGAGGATGAGAAACCGTTACCCTAAAGAGTATCTCTGGATGCTCGACAATGTCTATCCCGCTCTGCGACATTCCGACTATGCCATCGACTTCGAGATACGCTCCTTCACCGATGTCAATGAGATACGACGCCTCGTGGCATCGGCCCCTCAGAAGCTGAGCCTCAACGAATTTTTCCTCGCAGCTCAGGGAGTCCCCGCCGGATCCGACGAGTATAACACCATCTATGCCACAGCCGCAAGGATGTATCCCTCCAGCGAGATTGCCAATCTCAACGCCGCCCTTGCCTCGATGCAGCGAGGCGACCTGAGCGCAGCCGCCGACTATCTCGACCGGTCGGGCGACACCCCCGATGCCATATATGCCCGCGGCACCCTCGCGGCTCTCCGTGGCGACAATGCCGAAGCCCTCGAGCTCATGAGGCAAGCCGCCCGCCTCAAGGTGGCCGACGCCCCCGCAGCCATCGAGCAGCTCAGCAACATCATCCGCCTGACCGGCGGAGCTGCCGACTGACCCATACCAACCATATTGCTCCACCCCTGCATAGAGCCCGAGAGACAGCCTGTGGGGGTGGAGCCTTTTTATATCTGATTGAGGGCTATCTTAGGAAAATGTGGAGATCTCCACATTTCTCCATGGAAAAATGTGGGATTTTACACATTATTCCAAGATAGCGTCGCTTCAAACCGTTTTTTCACTATTTTTGCAGAAACAAAAATCTTCTTATTCACAATGGAAATCTACAGGGATATATTTCAAGACCTCAAGAAATGGAGATTGTCACCCTCCCGACGACCTCTTATCATACAGGGAGCTCGGCAAATCGGGAAGACCTGGGTGATGAAACAATTTGGGAGAGAATATTACAAATCCACGGCTTATTTCAATTTCGAAGCTGCCAAAGAGCTTTGCCGTGAATTTGAGAATACAAAAGATCCTTCGAGGCTCATCAATCTCCTTAGTCTGTATACCGACGTTGCCATTTTGCCTTATGAGACTCTCATTATATTCGACGAAATTCAGGAATGTCCTGATGCTCTCAACGCTCTGAAGTATTTTTGCGAAGAGGCGCCTCAATATCACATTATGGCAGCGGGGTCGCTTCTCGGAATCGCCATTCATAATCAGAAAGGCTTTCCGGTGGGCAAGGTGGATTTTTTGAGAATGTATCCCGTCACTTTCAGGGAATATCTGCGAGCCGCAGACAAGGATGTTGTAGAGTATCTTGACTCGATTAAATCTTTAGAGCCGTTGCCGGGTATAATAAACGGAAAAATGCGGGAAGCATTCAGCCGCTATGAGATATGCGGCGGGATGCCAAAAGCAGTTGTGGCATCAATAGAGCATCAAGGCAATGACGCCATCAATAAGGAACAGGATGAAATTCTTAAATCATATTATTTTGATTTCTCAAAACACGTTTCTCCTATTGAGTTTCCGAGGATTGCGGCTGTATGGCAGTCGCTCCCCTCTCAACTTGCTAAAGAAAATAGAAAATTTATCTACAAAGTTGTCCGCCCGGGGGCGAGAGCAAGAGAGTATGAGAATGCAATAACGTGGCTACGTCAGGCCGGGCTCGTTTATCAGATTTTCCGCGCTTCAAAACCTGGCTTGCCGCTAAGTGCCTTCGATGAACTTAATTCATTCAAACTTTATATGCTTGACATCGGTCTTCTGAGGGCTCTATCAAATTTACCCCCCGAAATCTTCACTACGCAGAAGGCCAACTTTATGGAGTTTAAGGGTGCGCTGACAGAAAACCTTGTCGCTCAGGCGCTGGCTGCGCAATGCAAGCAGGAGCCTCGCTACTGGGTGTCGGAGGGTACGGCCGAAGTCGATTTTTTGATACAGGAAGGGCTTTCGATCATTCCTATTGAAGTCAAGAGTTCCACCAACACAGCAGGAAAAAGCCTGTCAATTTATATTGGCAAATATCATCCGGAGACAGCCGTCATATTCTCAGCCAAAGAGCCGTGCCATGTTGCGGGTAAAGATGGACATCCCATAATTCTGAATATTCCGTTGCCGATGGTCGACTGGCTTCCAAATATTTTGAAAATGACCATGGGCGCCACGGATTGACCACTTTGGCCTCCCGAAATGATGTAAATTTCAGTCGCTTAAGATTATTAAACGGCGCAGGCAGCTGCCCGGGGGAGGGAGCTGCCTGCGCGTGGGGTCAGGAGAGGTGGGAGATCAGCGGACGAGGGTCTTGCGGCCGTCGATGATGTAGATGCCGGGGATGGCGGGACTATCGAGGCGGCGGCCCTGAAGGTCGTAGATGCCCGTCGGGGCGGTGGTCTCGGGCGAGAGGGCTATCTCTTCGAGGCCTGTGGGGGTAAGGTCGTCCCATTCAAGGGTGTTGACTTCGTCGTCGGTCAGGGCTCGGTTGTAGATGCGGAGCGAATGGACCTGCCCTTCGAGAGGAGCCTTGGAGGCATTGGCATGGATATCGGAGCGGGGGGAGCCGCCGATGAAGATGACCTTTGCGTCGCTGAAGTTGCCGAGGGTCTTAAAGCCCCATGAGGAATTATTATCGCTGTTGAGCGAATAGCTGTTGCCGTCCATATTGAAAAGATACTGATGATTTTTCATCACCAGGATAAGCTTATGGCGGCCCTGGCCGACATTCTTTATGGTGCTAAACCATCCCTCGCTCCCATCGGCGAGACTATATATCACACCGGCGGCATTGTTGTCGGTGAAGATTGAGAAATGCTCGCCTTGGTCAGTGGGCTGCCCTACTGAGAGGATAATCTGGCGCTTGCCGTTGTTCTCGTCGCGGGAAAAATCCACGGCTACCGTCTGCTCGCCTTTATGGTTTACAAAGGGGGTGGCGTCGTCATCATGCAGACGATAGAACCCGGCGCTGTGGTCGGGGTTGACAAGGGTGATTTCATAATCGGAGTAGTCTTCGCCGGGGTCTTCATCCTCGGGGGGATCAATACCCTCCTGCTCGGCGAAAATATACTGGCAGCCGGTGTCGGTGGTGTTGTTGCCGCTACCCCAGTTGTAGACCTTGAAGCCGAGGCCGCTCTGGGTGGTGTTGAACTGGGCGGAGCCGCTGACCACGATGAGATAGCCAGGCTCGGCGGCGGGGAGAAGCTGCCAGCCAGATGAGGGGGCGGTGGAGGAGAGGGTGAGCTGAGTGTTGTAGGCAGCGGTCGGGGCAACGTAATTGCCTGTGGCATGGTTGATGATGTCCCAAGCGCCATCGGCTCGCTTGACCACGCTCCACTGCGTGAAGGCTGTGACGGCTGTAGTCTCGGAAGCCACCACGCCGTCGGCATCAGCGCAGTAGCGGCTTGAGCGACGGTCTTTAATGGTATAATACCGGCCTTCGCCCCCCTCGGGCATAGCTCCTTCGGCTACTGCATCGGTAAGTGAAGCGATAAGGGTATTGACTTCAGCGAGCGAGGGAGCGGTGGAGAGGGTCTTCATAGCCGCAGCGGCTGTGGCATCGGAGGCGTCTGCGTCGAGGAGACGCTGGATGAGGGTGCCGGCGGTAGCGCGGGCGTTGATCAGGGCATAATGCGCTTCCCAGTCGGTGTCGCTCAGGGCGCGGCCTCCGACGAGGGGAGCGAGCACCTGTGCCACCTTGTTATAACCGCGGCCGTAGAGATAATTTTGGGTGATGCAATCGGTCTTGGCTGCGGTGGTGTCGGCCAGGGCCGAGTAAATATCCACGAAGTTGACGCCATCCATCCCGGCACACATCGCCTTGATATGGTCGTTGGCGGGAATGACCCGATTGGCATTGTCATTGGCGTTGGAGCGGGGGATATATGACAGGACGTTGATCTCGGTCTTAGGAGCCAGCTGCTTTATCTTATTGATAAGAGCGGTATAGTTATTGACGATTACGGAGAAGTTGGTATTGCCATCATTTACGTCGGGGACGCCGACATAGAGAAACACCTTGGCGGGAGCTTTCTTGCGTGAGGGATTGTCGGAGAAGATAGCGGGCATGAGCTCTTTCCACTTGGTGAGGTTGAGGCCGCCGTAGCCCCAGCCTATGCCGCGGCTCTTTACGTCGGGGTTGCCTAAAAGTTCGTGCCATTCGCCGCCATGGATCATCTCGTCGCCGATGATGAGGATGTCGGTGGGCTTCACCTCGTTGGCGCTCCACTGGGTGACGCGCATACCGTTGGAATTTTTCATGCCTCCCCATGAATAGGTGGTTGAGGCGGGGTCGGGATAAGAGCAGTTGACACCTACATACTTAGCTATCTCGCGACACCATAGTGTGTAGCCATGGGCGGTGACATGGAGCTGGTCAAAAGAGATAGGATCGCCGGCCGGGATACCCATCATCAGGTCAAAGAGGTCAACATAGGTTGCTCCGGTCTCCTGACACATCTGCTTGAGGAGGGTGTTGGTGGCGCGGGTCTTTGCCTCGGTGCGCAGTCCGTTCCACGAGGGGAGGATGCTCTGCACAAAGACCTGGGTGCGGGGGCTCTCACCTTTGAAGCGCTCTACGATCTTTCGTATGTTGCCGGCCACAACGGCGGGATCGTCCTGGCCGGATGTCCCGAGGTCGTTGGTGCCTATGCCGATGAAGAGTTTGGCGGGACGGCCCTGGACCACGCTCTCGATGTTGTCGAGGAGCTCATAGGTGTAGCCGCCTGAATTGCCGCGGTTGATGATATTGGGGTTGTCGCCGAATGCCTCGCGCCACTCGTGCATATTGGTGATGGAGTTGCCGAAAAACACGATGGAATTTTCAGTGACGGGAGTGGCGCGGAAGGAGTCGTAGCGATGAGCGCGGAAAGGCCAGTCGGCACTTGCCGACAGAGCCATCGCCGCGATGAGGACGAGGAGTAAAGAGAGGCGTCTGAGCATAAAAAGAAATGGTAATAGATTTCAGGAGGAGTCATGCGCGTCATAGCGCATCTACAAAGGTAAGATTTTTTTTGACAGATGGCAAATGATATTCTGAAAAATCAGTATATCAGCGCCGGAGGGAGCGGAAGAAGTCGGTGACGAGGGCTGAACACTCCCGGGCGAGGACTCCGGTGATGACGCTTGCCCGGGGATGGAAGGGCGAGCGTGTGGTGAGGGTGGAATAGCCGCGCTTGGGGTCGGGGGCTCCGATGACGATGCGGCTAAGCTGGGCCCAGGCGATGGCTCCGGCACACATCAGACATGGCTCAACGGTGACATAAAGGGTGCAGCCCTGGAGATACTTCCCGCCGAGGGTGAGGGCGGCGGCGGTGATGGCCTGCATCTCGGCGTGGGCCGTGACGTCGCCCAGGGTCTCAGTCAGATTGTGCCCCCGGCCGATGATGGTGCCTCGCGGCCCGGTGACGATGGCCCCGATGGGCACCTCGCCCATCTCTCCGGCGCGTCGAGCCTCATCAAGGGCTATCTCCATCAGGCGATAGTCGTCGGGAGAAGGAATATTCATTTCAGAAACCGGAGTTAATGCCCTGTCAGTATGCTCTTTATCTCATTAAGCTTGGCGAGGGCGGCGATGGGAGTGAGATTATTGATATCGGCTTTGAGGATCTCGTCCCTTACCTGGGCGAGGACGGGATCGTCGAGCTGGAAGAGCGAGAGCTGATAGCTGCCTCCGGGTTGGGCGGGGGTGATGGCGGCCGTGGCGGGGGTGGAGGAAGCCCGGGCGCTCTCCTCAAGCTGCTTCAATACCTTGTCGGCACGGTCGACGATAGATCGGGGCATACCTGCCAGACGGGCCACATGGATGCCGAAGCTATGCTCCGAGCCACCGCGGGCGAGGCGCCGGAGGAAGACCACCTTGCCCTTGATTTCCTTGATCGACACATTGTAATTTACCACACGCTCATAGCTGCGCTCCATCTCGTTGAGCTCATGGTAGTGAGTGGCAAAGAGGGTCTTGGGATGAGGCGCAGAGGGGGAGCCGCCGCTGTTGTGGATATGCTCCACGATGGCCCAGGCTATGGAGATGCCGTCGTAGGTCGATGTG
>CAZAUV010000109.1:0-8162 GCA_964488335.1 uncultured Bacteroides sp. | reverse complement strand
TTCCAGTATTCGATCCAGCGATAGAGCTCCTTCTTGCTCTGGACGGTGTTTTCTTTTGCGAGGGCTTCCCAGTTTTTCTTGCCGAAGAGTGAGGCAGGGGGGGTGAGCTGTAGGTTGACAGAGAAGGTGGAGCCGCTGCGGGTATAGAGAGGATTGTCAATAGAGGATCGGGAAAGGGTCAGTCCGAGCACGAGGGAGTTGGACGTGCCGTTGTTCATATAATAGAGGTATTCCCAGTTTTTGAGGTAATACCAGTTATAAGAGAGGTCGGCCTGGAACTGGAAGTAGTCGTCGGGCCACGAGAGGCGTTTTCCTAAACCGGCGGTTACGCCTACCATCTGGAGCACCTTGTTAGGGTCGTAGGAGTTTTGATATGTCTGATTAGCGTAGCCCTGATTGTAAATGGAGTTGCCGTAGTTACCCCAATAATTGTTGTTGAGGTAATTCATGGAGTTGCTCCATGCGCGATTGTAGTAAGAAGAGTTTACGCCGGTCTGACGTGAGTAGTAGGCCGAGATAGAGAGCGCATTGGGTCTCTTCCCTCCAAACCATGGGTCGAGGAAAGAGATTGCGTAGCTCTGATAATATCGGGCATTGGTCTGGGCAGAGATAGAGAATGTCTGACCTTCGCCCTGGGGGATGATGCCTCGATAGGTCGAAGGGTAGAAGAGGTTTTTGATGGAAAAGTTGGAGAATTTGAGCGCCACCTTGCCGATGATGCCGGTCTGACCCCAACCGAGAGAAAGCTCGATCTGGTCATTGGCCTTGCTCTCGAGGTTAAACTCGATGTCGACCGTGCCGTTGTCTTCATTGGGGATGGGCTTGATGTCCATATTCTCGGGGTTGAAATGACCGGTCTGGGCAATCTCACGGGCCGAGCGCATGAGGTCGTCGCGGGAGAAGAGCTGTCCCGGGCGTACTCGGAGCTCACGACGGATAACCTTTTCATAGAGGCGGTCGTTGCCATTGATGATGACATTGTTTACGCGCGCCTGCGGGCCCTCCATCATCACCATCTCGAGGGTGATAGAGTCGCCCTCGACGTTTGTCTCCGTGGGCTGGAGGTTATAGAAGAGGTAGCCACGGTTCATGTAGAGGTTGGCGATAGCGTCGTCGTCGCCATATGTGCGCTTATCGAGGAGCTTCTGATTGTAAACGCTGCCGGGCTCGATGTCGAGGATCATATTAAGCTGGTCGGTGTTAAACACCGTGTTGCCCACCCACTGGATGTCGCGGATATAATATTTACGGCCTTCGGAGAGATCGATATAGACGTCGACTGTCTTGTCGTCGTAAGGGACAACGGAGTCGGCCACGATCTTAGCATCGCGATAGCCCTTTTCGTTATACTTATCCAGGATGCGGTTGAGGTCGTCGCGATAGTCGCTCTCGACAAACTTCTTCTGCTTAAAGAGGTTGAGGATATTACCCTTCTCATTGGTCTTCTTCATTACGCGCTGGAGGGCAGAGGAGCTCATCACTTCATTTCCGGTGATGTAGATCTTATGGACCTTCAGTTTATCGTGGCGGTTGACTTCGATGTCGACAAAGACGCAATTGGGGTTAGAGAGGTCGTCGTGGAGAGAGATATTGATGTCGGCGTTGGCAAAGCCCTTGTCTTTATAATATTTCTTGATGATCATCTCAGCGCGGTTGATTACGTTTTGAGTGATCTGCTGACCCGGCTGGAGGCCGAGGCGCTCCTGGAGGTCGTCGCGGTCGCCTTTCTTGACACCGACATAATTGACCTTGGATATGCGGGGCTGCTGGCGGAGCTTGATAGTGAGCCATGCCTTGTCGCCGGCAATCTTGTCGACTTCGATCTTGACCTGGGAGAAGAGCTTTTGGTTCCATAATCGCTTAGACGCCACGGTGATGACCTCACCGGGGATTGCGATGCGCTCGCCCACCTTGAGGCCTGAATAGCCGATGATAATGTGGGGCTCATAGTTGTCGGCACCTTCCACCTTGATGTCGGCAATCTCATAGGTCGACGGGATGCCCGTGAAATTGACCTTCGGGTTGTAGATAGTGTCGACGGGCTCTTGGGCAGCCGCAGGGAGAGGTATCAAGACAGCTAAGAAGATTATCGCCGTGGAGAGGATTATGGCAAGTCTGTTGAGCATATCGAAGTGATGATGAATTGGTCAGGAATAGGTGGGGAGGGAGTTAAGATGTTAGAGGTCAAGATCTTTAATCTGGTCGGATGTGAGGCCATACCGTCGCTCGCGCCCGGCATACTGGCTGAGGGCATCGAGGAAGTCGTCCTCGGAAAAGTCGGGCCAGAAAACCGGGGTGACGAAAATCTCGGCATATGCAGCCTGCCAGAGCAGGAAGTTGCTCAGGCGCATATCGCCCCCGGTGCGTATCACCAGGTCGGGGTCGGGGATGCCCCGGGTGGTGAGGCGGTCGGAAATATCTTGAGGTGAAATATCTTCAGGGTTGATGAGGCCCGCGGCGGCCTCGCGGGCAATGGCTCGGGCCGCTTCGGTTATTTCCCATCGGGCGGAGTAGCTGATGGCGAGGATGAGGGTCAGGCCGGTGGATGAGGATGTCTCGTCTTCGCAGGCAGTCAGGCGGCGATTGACCTCCTCGGGAATGCGGCTGCGGTTGCCGATGACGCGGAGGGCCACATTGTTGCGAATTAAATCGGGCGTCTCGCGCTCTATTGCGCTGACGATAAGGCGCATAAGCATATCGACTTCCCGGGGTGGCCGATTCCAGTTTTCGGTAGAGAAGGTATAGAGCGTGAGAAATCGGATGCCGGCGCGCGAAGCGGCTTCGGTGATGCGGCGCACGGTGGAGACCCCCTCAATATGGCCCTGCGAGCGGTCGAGGCCACGCTCGCGCGCCCATCTCCCGTTGCCATCCATGATGATGGCAACGTGGCGCGGCAGTCGTCGGGTGTCGATTGAAGGGGTAGGAGTCATAAGATTAAGTGAGGTGTCAGTCTTTACGGTTGCATACCACGCAGCGGGGGCCAAACTCATAAGTGAGCGACACCTGTATAGCGGAGTGCCAGTCAGTGTTTTTGATAAAAGAGCTCTTGATTGTGGTCAGGTCGGCCAGGTCGGGGCCGTCGAGATGGTCGCCAAGGAGCTTGGTGATTGTGAAGTCGGCGATGAGGTTGAGCCTGCGGGAGAGCTTATATTTTACGCCGGCTGTCATGGGGATGGCAAAGGCCAGAGCCGACGACCCCCCGCAGGAGGAGAGAGTAGCTCCGAGCCCGAGTCCCAGAAAGGGAGTGAAGCGCCGGAGGCGGCGATAGGTCTCGCCAATCCCGAATGGGAAGAAATTGTATTCGCCCCGGATTGTGAGCGACGGGGCGAAGGCTTTGAATGAATATTGCGCGCCTCCCGGGAGGATATTGTCCATGTCGCGGGTGTTGCCGCTGAGGGTCATGGCGGTGAGCTCGGCGCGGATGGCAGTGCGCTCATTGAAGAGATAACGTCCCTGGATGTTGGCCGCAAAGCCCGGATGTGAGAAGAGATTGCTTTCGTTGGCATCGCCCAAATAGCCGCTGAGACCTATTCCGCCCCCGAGGTCAAAACGATAAGTCTCGGGTGCATCGCCCCTGCCCATAGCTCCGGTAGGGGCTGCAAGCAGGCTTATGAGCGCTAAGGCGAGGCTTATCAGTCGGGATGACACGGCAGGGGGGTAGCGACGGTTAGAAGAGAGGCTTATAAGTGAGTCGGTTGATGGCACCGCGCCATATTGTGGGGCTCAGGCGCGAAGCATTTGTGTAGCCGCCCACCATATATATATATGGACATTGCCAGGAATAGTCGATAGAGGCGCGCGAGGGGAGAGCTATCTCCGGATATCCCTTCCAGAGATCGGAAGAGCGGCCCACGACGGCCGAGAGGGTCTGGTCCTGGACGAAAGCCGATGCAAAGGCGAGCGCCGGGACATAGGCCGGGAGCTGGAGGGCAGCTCCGCCGCGTACCCAGTGGAGGCCGCGGTCAAAGGTCATCCATAGCTCATTGTCATTGACGCTACGCTCTGAGACGCCACCAAAGGCCATAAGGACCTGATAGCTTCGAGTAATCCAATACTGGTCAGAGCGATAACCGGTGTAGGGCACCACCGTCATGCCCTGACGAGGGAGCCCGGGAGCTATGGAAATCTCGGCCCAGGTCTTGCCGTCGAAAGCCCACGAGCTGCCCGACAGGCGGCTGGAGGCATCGGCGCCGCCGGTGAAGATGGCCATCGGAGTTGCCGACCATTCGTTGGTGTAGACAAGGAGGCCGGAAGTGCCGCTGACAGGGCAGCGCTCTGGGAGCGGAGTGGCTGTCTCCGGGTCGGTAGCCGAGGGGTAAGAGAGTGTCACATAGCGACCGTCGGCCCTACGCGCAGCTCCGAGGAGCTCCGAGCCGAATGCGCCATAGATATGTGTCATGGCGACTCCGGTGTCGGTCCATGTCTTACCGCCGTCGGATGAGGCAAAAAGGCGATATTTGTCGTTGAGGATAAAGAGATTGTCGGCGGCGGCCGAGAAGGAGTTGACGTTGGCGCCTTCGGGGAGGATCACGGGGGTTATCTCCCAATCGCCCTGGAGATTGGTCGTGGAGGCCATCTCGGCTTTCCCTGAGGCTGAAGATGTCAGGCAGTAATAAATGCCGTCGAGCATGGTGGCCCGGCACCTGGAGGCATCTGTCAGACCGGTGGGAAGGGCACGCATGGCTGCTTCACCCCACGCCAGGGAGTCGGGGTTTTGCCGGTGGACGTTGACACTGATGAGATAATCGCGGGATGCGAGACCGTCGGCCGATGTAAGGCTCAGTTTCACAGGCCCATTGGCAAAGTTGATGGTATCGGTCGACGACTTGGTGTAGTTAATGGAGTCGAGACCTTTAGCTCCGGTGAAGTAAATCATGGCGCGGCTCACTTCCGGGAGGGTGATTGATACTGTCAGCTTGTCGATGCGAGTCCCCTTCGGGAGAGAGTCGGCGTTGAAGATTCGTCCCCTGTCGAGGTCGATGGAAAAGAATACGGTGTCGAGATTGGCGAGCACCGAATCGTTTTTACCGAGCTTAAATTCCTTGACTGATACGTTGCTGTAAGTCAAGACGTTCCACTCCTCGTCTTCATTGTCGGCCGAGCACGACGACATGGCACCGAGCGATAGGACGGCGAGGAGCAGCGATATGGGGAGGATGAACTTCATCTTGGGGTCAATGAGATGATGGTATAGGTTTCAACGTGCAAAGTTAACACATAATTTGTTAACAATCGCCCCTTAAAAGTTAAAATAACTGATAAAGGGCCTAAAAGCATCGCATCTCCCCCTCCCGACCAGGAGTCACGGATTGCCTCGGGGCGTAGGGTCAGCGACCACTACCGTCTTGGTTGTCAGGCCACTGAGGAGCTCCGTCAGATAAGCCACGGCTTCTCGGCGGGCGCGGGCCACGAGGCCCTTGCGGTAAATCTCGTGGCGGTAATTGGCGCTTACGGTCGCCTTTATGCGGTTTTCTTCGGCCGTGGTGAGTCGCGAAGAGCCGAGTAACCGGTCGTTCCATGTGTCAATCACTTGATAGGCACCATCTTCGGTCGATTCGTATATGTCCACAATCTCGCGCGGGAGGATAAGAACCACCGAGTCGGCATTCTCACGCATATCGATGTGCTCAAGGTCAAATGATATGGAGCCTTGAAGGGCCATGCGGGCAAAAAGATGACGGTTGCCCGCCGAGCCTCTTACCGGCACGTCGTCGTAAAACTCTACCGTGCAAAGCCTTAGCATCGGAGCTACATCGCCAATCATGGCCCGCTGAAGTGTCACTCGCGAAGGCTCCGGCTCAGAATGCCACCTCCAGGCCAGGAAGCCACCGGCAAGGGCGACAAGGAGTGCTATTGCAACTGCTATCTTCAGGATAATCTTCATTTTATCTGTAAGTTATGACCACGGTGTAACCATCGCGTCCGAGGAGGGAGGCGAAATAAGCCTGACACTTGGCCCGGGCAACAGACCTCAGCCGGTCGCTGAACTCCCGGCGCTGCTCCACCTCATGCTTCAGAGCCGAGTTCATCTGCTCCTTTATCCGCGAGCGCTCTTCGGCATCGATCTCCGAGCGGAGCCCCGTCACACGATAATGCTCCTCGCGGATTTCGACATCGCGACCGGCATATTCGACCTGTATCTCCGGGAGCGACAGCGAGATAGTCCGCGAAGCCTCGTCGACGGTGATGTCGGAGGGGGTGAGCGCCGAGAGATCGATATAAGCCTGAATGTAGGTCGAGTAAGAATAAGCCGCCTTGCGGTCGCCGAGTTTGATGGCGTCAATCAGACCGGCGGCCGTCTCTTTAAGCCCGTGGGCCTGAGATATGTCAATGTCGCCGATAGTAGCCATTTTGGAGATGGCCATCCGGGCGAGGATGAGCTTATTGACGCTCTTCACCTCCGAGAGAAAGTCGCGCGGCTGAGGCGCGTCGACGCTCCCGCCCTCGTGGTGACAAGCAGCGAGGCCTGACAGCAAGAGGGCAATCAGCAGAGCCGGCAATCTATTTATCTTCATAGCCATAGCAAAAGAGCAAGTCCCGGCCGGGGAAAAGACCGGGGCGTTTCATTTCCCGCAAAAGTAAGTAAAAAAACCTTATTGCCGCCGCCTCAGGGGGCCCCTTTAGAAAATTTAGCATTTGACATCTTTTTCCACCGGGCGAGGATTTTTTTACGCGAGGGGTTGGAATATTGGGCGGGAGGACTTAACTTTGTAGCTCAGTTGGCTTTGAGCCTCCTTAACTCGCTTGGCGAGGGCGCTTACCATCGCCCCCGCAGCCCAACACGTGATATTGCTATGCTTTATTTATATCGTCTGTATCAGATAGTTATAATGGCGCCTATCCTCCTGGTGGCCACCATCCTGACTGCCCTGTTGACCATTGCCGGGAGTCTGCTCGGCGGAGGTCGCTGGTGGGGCTACTATCCCGAGATATGGTGGAGCCGGCTCTTCTGCCTGCTTGCGTTTGTAAAGGTAAAGGTGAGCGGCAGGGAGAATATCGATCCTTCGACGAGCTAT
This sequence comes from uncultured Bacteroides sp., assembly GCA_964488335.1. Classification (GTDB taxonomy): domain Bacteria; phylum Bacteroidota; class Bacteroidia; order Bacteroidales; family Muribaculaceae; genus Paramuribaculum. The sequence continues at coordinate 1,146 of CAZAUV010000109.1, read as the reverse complement.
GTCTTTGTGTGTAACCATCAAGGAGCCTATGACATATTTTCAGTCTACGGCCATCTGGGCCACAATTTCCGCTGGATGATGAAGGCCTCGCTCAGAAAGATACCGTTTGTGGGCCTCGCATGTGAGTGCTCCCATCAGATATATGTCGATAAATCAAGTCCGTCGGCCCTGAAAAAGACAATGGAGCGCGCCGAGAAGACTCTTAAGGGAGGAATGAGCCTCGTGGTGTTTCCCGAGGGGGCGCGGACCCTCGACGGGAGGATGCACCGCTTCCGCCGTGGCGCCTTTGTCCTGGCCGATGAGTTTCATCTGCCCGTGGTGCCGGTGACCATCGACGGCTCTTACAGCGTGATGCCCCGCACGGCCATGCTCCCGCTCCCCGGCACCATCAAGCTGACAATCCACAAGCCCATCAATCCTCCCCGTGGCGGCTACGACCTCAATAAGCTTATGGACCGCGCTGCCTCAGAAATAGCCTCGGCCCTGCCTCCCTCGGCCCGATGAGCCTTGTTAAACAGATATAAATCAATACCATAACCAACGATATGCAATCTTCCGACGTAGTAGACCGCTTCCTGCAATATGTGAAGTTTGACACCCAGAGCGATGAGCTCACAAACCTCACCCCCTCTACCCCCGGCCAGATGGTCTTTGCCCGTCATCTCCGCGACGAGCTTGAGGCTATCGGTCTCAGCGACATATCCCTCGACGACAACGGCTACCTCATGGCCACGCTCCCCGCCAGCCCCGGAGCACCCGCAGATGCTCCGACAGTGGGCTTCATTGCCCATCTCGACACAAGCCCCGACATGAGCGGGCGCCATGTCAGCCCACGCATTGTGGAGGCTTATGACGGCGGCGACATCATCCTCGGCGACCCCTCCAACGGCATCGTCCTCCGTCCGTCGGAGTTTCCCGAGCTCCTGCAATATAAGGGCCAGTCGCTGATAGTCACCGATGGCACCACCCTTTTAGGGGCCGACGACAAGGCCGGCATTGCCGAGATAATCTCAGCGGTGGTCTACCTCAAGGAGCATCCCGAGATTGTCCACGGGCCTGTGCGCATAGCCTTCAATCCCGATGAGGAGATAGCCCTGATAGCGTGGTGAGCCTCGCTCTTTATCATAAAACTGCAAGTCCGGAAGT
>CAZAUV010000108.1:0-8168 GCA_964488335.1 uncultured Bacteroides sp. | reverse complement strand
ACTCCCGGGGTATCAGATCCCGGTTCCAGGCTTGTTGAAAGTGTGAGAAATGAAATAGTTCCGCTCGGCCAATACCCTCCCCCGCGAGATAAGTCTCTTCACCGGCGACGACGGGCAGATATATGCCGCCTCCACTCCCTCGCCCGAGCTCACGGCTCTGCGCGGCCGCCTGGCCGTAAACACCCGGTCTGTCACGGTCAACCCCAAAGGGAAGACCATTGCGCTCCCGACCGAAAACCAGGGCGTCTGCGAGATTGTTATGGACATTGACCCGGGAAAAGCCCGCAGCCTTTCGCTCACTTTCAGCAACGACAAGGGAGAGAAGACTGTGATGACCTATTCCGCCGTGGACGGCACTCTGTCATTTGACCGCAGGGAGAGCGGTGTGATAGATTTCAGTCAGGATTTCCCGGCTGTGACTGTCACCCCCACCTTCAACAGCGGCAAGTCTCTCCCGCTTCAGATTTTCATCGACCGCTCGAGCATGGAGGTATTTGCCAACGGTGGCAAAGGCGTGATGACCAATCTGGTGTTTCCCACGGAGCCCTACAGCAAGCTCACATTATCGACAGACAGCGGCAACGCCAAAGTCAACAACCTTAAGATTTATTCTATTAACATAGACAAATAACATCCACGATGGACAACAACTATAATCTCGTCAATGACAGGAAGGGGCAGATCATGCAGATGATCCCTGTGATGCTCTGCTTCTTCGCCATGGGCTTCGTCGACCTTGTCGGCACAGCCTCCAACTATGTGCAGAAAGATCTCGGGCTGACTGATTCCCAGGCCAATCTATTCCCCTCGCTCGTCTTTTTCTGGTTTTTGATCTTCTCTGTTCCCACGGGAATACTGATGAACCGGATCGGGCGCAAGAATACCGTGCTCGTCAGCCTTATCGTGACGGCAGTGTCACTGGTAGTTCCGCTCATAGGCGACAGCTACAATGTGATGCTCATCTCCTTCTCGCTGTTAGGAATAGGCAACGCCATCATGCAGACATCGCTCAATCCTCTTGTCACCAATCTGATAAGCGGCGACAAACTGGCGTCGACCCTCACATTCGGACAGTTTGTCAAGGCCATCGCCTCTTTCCTCGCTCCTATCCTCGCCGCGTGGGGTGCCACCACATATCTTCCCACCTTCGGCCTGGGCTGGCGCTCGCTCTTCGCTGTCTATGCCGTGGTCAGCTTCCTTTCCATCACCCTGCTCGCAGCCACCCCCATCCGGGAGGAGCGGCCTGACAAGGCCTCGGGATTTATGGAGTGTATCAGGCTGCTGGGCCGTCCGTTCATCCTGCTCTGCTTCCTCGGCATCGTATGCCATGTGGGCATCGACGTGGGCACCAACACCACAGCTCCCAAAATCATCATGGAGCGCCTCGGCCTGCCGCTCGAGGAGGCCGGATTTGCCACCGGCATCTATTTCATATTCCGCACGGCCGGCAGCTTCATAGGCGCATTCCTGCTCCGCTCCATGTCGGAGAAGCTCTTTTTCGCCATCAGCGTGGCCATGATGCTCGCGGCTATGATAATGCTTTTTGTATGCAACACCCTCATGCCGATCTATGTAGCAATCGCCCTCATCGGCTTCGGCAACTCAAATATCTTCCCTATCGTATTCTCCCGGGCTCTGGTCTATGCGCCCACTGAGCGAAACGAGGTGTCGGGCCTGATGATCATGGGCCTCTTCGGCGGCACTGTGTTCCCCCTTGCCATGGGCTACGCCGCCGATGCTGTAGGCCAGGTTGGTGCGATTGCCGTAATGACTGCCGGTGTCGCATATCTGATCTACTATACGTTTAATATCAAGCGCTCATAATCCATATATTTCATGAAAAAATTAGTAATCGGAATGGGAGAAGCCCTCTGGGACGTACTCCCTGAAGGAAAGAAAATAGGCGGCGCGCCTGCCAACTTCGCTTATCATGTCTCTCAGTTCGGACTGCCCAGCTGCGTAGTCAGTGCGGTGGGCGAAGACACCCTCGGCGATGAGATAATAAGTAATTTCACCTCCAAAGGTCTTAACTTCGATATTGCCAGAGTGCCCTACCCTACCGGCACCGTACATGTGGAAATCGACCAGGCCGGTATTCCTCAATATGAGATCAAGGAAAATGTGGCGTGGGACAATATCCCCTACACTACACAACTCGAGACCCTCGCCCGCGACACCAAGGCCGTATGTTTCGGTTCGCTTGCCCAGCGCAATATCGTATCGCGCGAGACCATCAACCGCTTCCTCGACGCAATCCCTGCCTCCAACGATCCCCTGATTGTATTTGATGTCAACCTTCGCCAGGGCTTCTATAACAAGGATATTCTCTGCAACTCCATGACCCGCTGCAACATCCTCAAGATCAACGACGAGGAGCTTGTCACGGTGAGCCGCATGTTTGGCTATCCCGGCATTGACCTTCAGGACAAATGCTGGATTTTGCTGGGCAAATACAATCTCAAGATGCTGATACTCACCTGCGGCATCAACGGCAGCTATGTCTTCACTCCGGGAAATGTGTCATTCCAGCCCACTCCGGAGGTCGAGGTTGCCGACACCGTCGGTGCGGGCGACTCATTCACCGCCGCCTTCATCGCCAGCATCCTCAAGGGCAAGTCGGTAGCCGAGGCTCATGCCTGCGCCGTGATGACTTCGGCCTTCGTATGCACCCAGAAAGGGGCCATGCCCAAGCTCCCTCACGAGCTCACAGCCTGATACCGTCAAGGATACAATTCCCCCGACCGATCCTAAGGGGAATTGTATCCTTTCCTTAGGGCCCTCCCGTCTCCATCAATTATCCCGACAAGGGATGTCAGTCAGATTGCTGCAAAATGGGGGTTGAGACCATGAATTACTTTATCCGCTTATTCCGCAAAAAGACATGCACCACTCCGGGAGAATACCGCGACTATGTACATTCCGCCCGGAGATCTCACTCATTTTCCCCTTCCGGCCCTTTTGTTTTCAGATAGCTTCTGAGGCGCTTTGGGGTCAGACCGGAATGGTGCTTAACGTATTTTCCGAAGAAAGCCGGATTGCCGAAGCCTAACATGACGGCTATTTCCTTTATCGATTCATCAGTATGTATAAGAGATGTCCTGACATCGGTCATGACAGCCTCGTTTATCCATTCGAGCGTAGTCTTGCCGCTTATCTGCTTCACTACCCGTGCCAGATAGTTAGGCGACACCGAAAGGGCATCGGCATACCACCTTACATCTCTCGGCTTGGGATAAGACTCGATAAGCAGCGTGGAGAAGCGTTGATAAAGTCGTTCGGCAGATAGCCTGGAGGGCATCTTTCCCGGTGCGGTGCCCGGAAGCGTCACCGAAGCAAGCAGATCTTCCATCATGGAGATTACGGTGAAACGCACTTTTTCTATCCCCATGGAATATTTCCGGCTCAGCAATCTTCCATAAAGGTCAAGAAGGTCAGCGACATCGTCACTGAGATTAAAGACCATGCAGTTGCCCTTCAGCGAGGTCAGCTGAGGAAACCCTACTGAGCTCCGGCTTTCAAACGGCACTGCGGCATCTATCCCGCATACCATACCGTCGCTGTCAGGCGAAAACATCACGTCGGAGATAAAGTCGCCCGCCTTGAAGAAGATTATCCGGCCCGCTTCCGCAATGAGAGAGATGTCATTAAGGGTAATGGCGATCTTACCCGTAGCCACATAGATAAACCCGACAAAATTTACAACTATTTTGCCGGTGAGCTTTCTCAGTGCTGAGAAATCGCGATAGAATATGAAGTCGGAGCCAAACATCATCCCCGCGGCAGCGGAGTTGAGGTCGCCGATGGTCCATAGAGGTGGAAGGATTGTCTGAGTCATGTCTGAGCCGTTTATCCATAAAAACGTTTCCCGGGCATATTTGTTTGTCACAAACAGGATATTCCGAGTCATTTAATATTCTATTTTTTGCATAGTCTGTCCTATTACAGCCTTTGAGGGTAATTATCAGAACCTATATCGGATATGAATGTTGAAAAAGTAAAACCCTGACCCTGAAACCTGATAATTAAATAGAAACAACCCCTCTTCATAATATGGCTCAACAATTCACATCCAAGCATCTGATCGCCAAGGAATATCAGTTGCCTATTATCGACCAGATATTTGAGGCATGTCAGAAACCTTTTTATCAGAACCCCTATATAGGCATGATCGGTGAGAGTCAGAAATTACCCGGCTCGCAAAAAGTCACCTTCACCGGTATGGATGGTAATGATATTGACCTTTATATCTGGCGTCCGACCCAACTGACCCGTAAAGGTCCGCTCCCCATATTGTATTTTATGCATGGCGGAGGGTATCTTATGGGTGATGCCAATACCATGGCCACCAAGCCCGAGGTATTGACCGACGGATTGCAGGCAATCCTGGTAAGTGTCGACTACCGTCTGGCCACAAAGGCCCCCTTCCCGGCCGATCTTCACGATGCCTATTCAGGCCTCCAATATATTCATGACCATGCTTCGGAATATGGCGCAGACCCATCTCGAATAGTTATTTTGGGAGAAAGCGCCGGCGGCGGCCTTGCTGCCCGCCTGGCTCTCTACAATCGCGACCACGGAAAAATCAGCCTGTGTGGCCAGGCCTTGACCTATCCTATGCTCGATAGCCGCACCGGCACTGCCGACGATCCAATGCCTGACCCTTATGCCGGGCAGCTCGTCTGGACCCCCGCTTACAATCGCCTGGGCTGGGAAACTCTTGCCGGAGGCCGAAAACTGTCCGCGAGCCTTCTCCCTTACTATTCCGCTTCCCTCGCCACGGATCTGTCAGATCTGCCCCCGGCTTTTATCGCCGTAGGCTCTCTCGATCTGTTTGGCATGTCGTGTCTCGACTACACGGCACGTTTAACCTGCGCAGGAGTCAACACCCAACTCATTACCATCCCCGGAGTATTTCACGGATTTGATCTTCTGGGACCTGATACCCCTCAGACTCAAACGTATAATCAGCTCCGCATAGCTCAGATTAAGCGGATGATCGGAGAATAGGCAGCAATCAGCGACATAAATCCCCCTACTGAAACAATCTCACAATAATAATAAAAAAACCAAGAAAATGAGTAATTACACCAAAACTCATGTAGCCGAAGGCGCGCCCCGCACTGAGCTGCATTACACCCTCGCTCTTACAGGAGCCGAAGTCTCGGTCAACAATCTTCCTGCCGGGACAGTCATCCCCTTCTACCACAGCCATAAGCAGAATGAAGAGATATACTTCATCGTCTCGGGCAAAGGCTTTATGGAAGTCGACGGAGACAAAGTGGAGCTCGAAGCCGGAGACTGGCTCAGAATTGCCCCTTCAGCAAAGCGCAAGCTCCACGCCGAGACCGACATGACCGAAGTCTGCATCCAAGTCAAGGCCGGAAGCCTCACCCAGTGGACTGCCGACGACGCCGTAGTGTCATAAACGGAGCTCCCCTACATTGTCAAAGCGCTGCCCGACTTTATGGTCGGGCAGCGCTCTGACTGTTTATCTCACCGCGGGTGAAATTTCCCGTCATAGCCTGATCATATTAACAATAAGATTATCGTAATGACGGCTCCCGCCGACAGGAGCGCAAGAGCTATTTTCTCACGTCCCGTAAAAAGGGGAGCGCCGGGATTATTTTCCCGACGTGCCTTTATATAAAATACGATTCCGGGGATATAGAATGCCGAGGTCATCATCATCTCCTTAAGGCCGCCGGCATAAGCCATCCACAGACAAAACAGCGAAGTGACGACGGCCAATATTCTGACAGGCCACGTATCGGCCTTCTTCAGCAGGAAAAGCCCGGTGAAGAAATAGCAGGGGATTATCATCAGCCCCGTGATATGAAGAGCGGCCAGATATACATCATCGGCCATTACCACCATCAGCAGAAACAATTCCATCACTATGCTCGAAGCAAACAGTCCGAAAGCCGGCATATTGTGGCGGTTGAGCTTCCGGAACGAGCGGGGCAGGATGCCGACCAAAGAGGCCTCATATGGCACCTGAGCCACCACAAGGGTCCACGCCACCCATCCTCCGAGCAGGGAGATGATCACGGCGCATATCACAAACCAATAAGCCCATGGCCCGACGCTCTCCCGGAGAATATAGGCAATCGAGGGATCTTGAAGGCCTGAGAGCTGAGCGCGGCCCATGAGGCCGAAGCAGAGAAGCGTCACGGCCACATAAAGCACCAGGGCGATTACAAATCCGGCTATCCCGGCACGCCCTACATCTATGCTCCGTTTTGCCCGCGCCGACATCATCACGGCGCCTTCTACCCCGAAGAAGCAAAACAGCGTGATCATCATAGTGTCCTTTATCTGGGTCGCTATGCCGCCTGTCGTCGGGGTGCCTCCCCAGATATCAGCTTCAAAGAGCCTCAGCTTGAAGAAAAGGATAAAGACCGTGATGATGAATATCAGCATCACGATCTTGACCCCGGCGAGAAGCGTATTGATGATTTTGGCCGTCTTAATACCCTCCGAAACGATGAAATACATGGTCCATATCAGTATGGAGCCAAACACCACCGTCTCCCATCCATGGTCAAGCAACTGCGGGAAAAACGCTCCACACGAGTCATTGAGCATCACTCCGTAGGCAACATTGGAAAAAGCGGTGCAGAGCCAGTAGCCCCATGCTATATTGAAGCCCGCATAGTTGCCGAAACCGGCCTGAGCATATTGATATATGCCTGCATTATACTGAGGATAATACAGGCTTAACCATCTGAATGCGAGCACGAGAGGCAGGATGCCGAGCGCCGTCACCATCCAGGAGATAAAGATAGCGCCCGGCGCTGCCACCGATGCCATATTCTGGGGCAGATTGTAGATGCCCACCCCTACCATGAGACCGAAGACAAGTGCTGTCAGGCCCCAGAAGCCGAGTTTTCCGCTTGTCAGCATAGAAATTTAGATAATGTGATATTTCATTATGTCGGGCAGATCGCGAAACCCGAGAGACTGATATACGGGGCGACCGTCATCTGTTGTCTCAAGATAGATTTTCCCGCAGTTTCTGAGCCTTGACTCTTCTATGAGACGGGCCACTATCTTGTGTGCCAGGCCATGATTGCGGTATGGCTCCCTCACATAGATATTCATCAGATAAGCGCAGAGTCCCGAGGGATTATCAGGCGAGGGCAGTTCCTCCGTAAAACATACTGCCCCGCAGCCACACTTCTCGCCATCATGCTCTGCCACAATGGCATAGTGTGTCCCGTCGGCAATATGCCTTTCATAAAACCGGCGGTTGGCCATCAGCAGCGTCTGATCCGGCACCTGACCGAAGACATGCTCGATGACCTCCTTGCGCCAGCTCATCAATGCGTGAATGTCCTTAACTTCTTCAAGCGAGTCCATCAATCTCCCCGTGGATTATTATTTATAATTACCCTCCTTGAGCACTTTGGGGAGAGCCTTCATATCGATTTTGCCGCGGTGGGTGAGGGGCAGTTCATTGACTTCAACGAAAAACTCGGGGACCATAAAATCAGTGAGCTTTGACTTCAGGTATTCGCGGACGTCGTGAAGAGAAAATCCTTTGCGGGGTACGATATAAGCCACAAGATAGTGCAGACCTCCTTCATCAAGGAAAGCACGGACGATGCCACGCTCCACTTCGGGATATTCGTTGAGCACATTCTCCACTTCCTCAGGCTCTACACGTTTGCCGAGTATCATCACCTGCTCGTCGCGGCGGTGGAGGAATGCCATGTTGCCGTCGGGAAGCAGATAGCCCATATCGCCGCTGCGGTAAAGACGGGTCCCGTCGGGGAGTGTCACGAAATTGGCCTGCTCGGGCGGATTTCCGAGATAACCCTGATTTACACCCTCTCCGAAGATGCATATCTCGCCTACTTCTCCTTCGGGAACTTCCTTGAGGTTTTTGTCAAGTATCTTGACTTCCACCCCCTTGATAGCCTTACCGATAGAGAATGTGCCATCTTCGAGCGGCTCGGCATTGTCAACGCGGAAATAGTTGGAGCATACGCACGTTTCCGAGGGGCCGTAAGTATTATAGATCCTGATGCCCTTGTTGGGAAGGTTGGTGATATAGCTCGCGCGGATCACGTCGCCGCCGCTGATGATGAGGTTAACCGATTTCGGAAGCAGATCGGGTTTCTTATTCAGGTCGGCAATCAGATAGGGGAAGCCGTCGATAATGGTCA
>CAZAUV010000107.1:0-8236 GCA_964488335.1 uncultured Bacteroides sp. | reverse complement strand
ACTGAGGGATATTTCTCCCTCACCCTGCTGAGGACATTATAAAGCCCTCTTACATGGTCGATATAAAGCCCGCTCTGCTTCCGGCCCAGGTAAGGAGAGTAGATGTTGGTGATGGGCGAGTTACAGTCCCATTTGAAATAAGCCACATCGGGATTGTCTTCGAGGATATGGTCAACGATGCTGAACACATAGTCCTGCACGGCAGGGTTTGAGAGGTCAAGGACAAGTTGATGGCGATAATAATATGTGTCGCGATTGGGATATTGTATCACCCATTCGGGATGGCGTTCATAGAGCTCAGAGTTAGGATTGACCATCTCCGGCTCTATCCAGAGGCCAAACTTCACCCCGGCTTCATCGGCCGCCTCGGTCAGAGCCTTGATGCCGCCGGGGAGTTTATCTCTGTTGTGCTCCCAGTCGCCGAGGCCAGCGCGGTCGTGATTGCGGGCGTGGGGTCCGTTGGCAAACCATCCGTCGTCGAGCAGAAACATATCCACTCCGAGGGCTTTAGCCTCTTTCATCAGCGAGGCGAGGCGGTCGTGATCAAAGTCAAAATAGGTGTTTTCCCAGTTATTGAGGAGTGTCATGCGGTCTGCCATGCCGTCTTTGAGGCTATATCGCCGAGCCCAGTCGTGGAAGGAGCGGGATGCCGAGGAGCGCCCCTCGCCCGAAAGGGTAAAGATGGCCTGAGGAGTGGTAAAGGGCTCTCCAGGCCTGAGCTCATAATCAGAAGCATAGGGATTGATGCCCGATATTACACGCAGGTTGCCGGCATTGTCTACCTCAAAAGTAAATCGGAAATTGCCTGTCCAGCCGAGGGTGCCCATCAATACCATCCCTTCATCTTCCGAGGCGGGCCGGTCAAGCCCTACTTCAAAAAACGGGTCCATTATCATATTCTGGCGCGACCCGAGCTTGGTGTCGATCACCTTCTTTCCGGGCAGGAGCTGCTGGGTGGTCTCCTGCATCTCGCGGGCCCAATCGCTCGAAAACTGCGTCAGGAAATACTTGAGGTTGGAGAAATAGAGCATGCTCGAATTATATTGCCTGAGGGTTACGGGCGCCTTCTCAGTATGGCTTATCTCGGTCCACGATTTATAGATATTCTCCCTGGGGTATACGGCATAATGGAGCCTGACTCTCACAGGATATGCGGGGTCTTTGAGGGTGATGATATGCTCTGTGCCTCCGTCGATGGGCTCGCTCTGATAATCGTCGACAACGAGGATGGTCGACGGATTGCCGTCGGAATGGACTATGGATATTGCCGGCTCAAAGAAGTCTTCGTTGCCCTGACCGCTCATCACGTCCCAGCCGCGCGAGAAGTTCTGGGCATCGCTCCCCTGGCTCTGACCCATCGTGACGGCTTCGATATCGGAGTCGTGGCGCAGGCGCTCGCCAAAATAGGCCTGATAGAGGCGGCCGTTGTCACCCACTCGCAGGATAAGGTCGGTCTTGTCGGTAGGGATGCGAAAGATACGCGGCAACGCCTTGTCGGCCGCCGACATCTGAGCCACTGCCGCGAGCAGGGCCAGTGATATGATCGTGAATAATGTGATATGTCTCATGGTCGGTAGTGGGGGGGGGGATAATGATGATGGTTTAAGGTTGAATTTGGAGCAGGGCGGCTACCCCGAGGGGGTGGAAGACCGGGCTTGCGGTGCAAAGTTACATTATTCGCGCCTCAGATAAAATGCCGGGTAACCCTCAGGTAGATACTTCGGTGCCCATCGATAAAATCAACAACCTTATTTTCAGCTCAATGATGATAATGAGGCATCATAATGCAGGTAAATGATAGTATTATTGTTATCTTTGCGAGGTAAATCGCGTAGCACCTTATGAAGACCCTCCCGCTGATTATTTTTTCCCTAATGATGCTCCTGACGGCCTGCCGCGAGGCGACCGATCCCCTGCTTGCGCAGCTCAACTCCGAGATCGCCCTCCGCGACCATTACAAGGCCGAGAAAGAGAAGCGCGTGGAGCGCCTGGAGAGAGAGCTCGCCGCGCCCTCTCTCCCCCCGGAGAAAAGGATGTTTCTCTATGACGACCTCTTCAATGAATATCTGACTTATCAGGTAGACAGTGCTTTGTCCGTGGTGGGGCGTCAGCGCAGCTTTGCCCGGGAAGCAGGCAGGAAGGATTGGGAGCATCTATCCAATATCCATGAGATAATGTTGCTCTCTTCGGCAGGCTATTTCGTCGATCTGGAAAGGCAGCTCAGCGAGCTCCCCGCAGATGAGATGTCACCCGAGCTCAAGCTCGAATATTTCAAAGCCGCCGAATCGGTCTTCAACCATCTGGCCGACTTCCTGAGCGACACTGGATTTGCCGCCCGATATTGGGCAGAAGGGTCGCGGTATCAGGATTCTATACTTTCGCTCCTCCCGCCCGTGAGTCTGGAACATCATTATCGGAAAGGCAATCGGCTCTGGGATATCAACCGCCCCGACAGTGCCATTGCCGAGCTTTCGCGGGTGATAACCGGAGTGGCGCCCGATCAGCGGCTCTATGCCCAGGTGGCCTATGGGCTGAGCTGCCTTTATGGCTTCAAGGGTGATAAAGCCAAGCGCCGGGAGTTTCTGATACGCGCCGCCATCTCCGACATCAAGGCTCAGCTCAAGGAGGGAGTTGCCCTGCAGGAGCTCGCCCTTTTCCTCCGGGAGACGGGGGCCGACAAATCGCTCTCTAATCATTACCTGACCCTCTCGATGGAAGATGCCGGTTTTTATGGTAATAAGTTGCGTCTCCTCCAGTCGGCCTATAAATACCCCGCTATCGTGACTCAATACGAGAGTCAGCTCGAGGAAGCCAATCATCGCCACGAGATGGCTTTGGCTGTAATCGCTATTCTCGTGGCAGTCTTATGCGGGGCAATATGCTTCTTGATTGTCACTCTCCGCCGGGCGCGGCGCGAGCATGCCAGGTTGGTGGAGGCCGACAGCGAGCGCAAGGCAGCCTTTTCCCGGCTGGCATCCGTCAACGAGCAGCTCGCCGCTTCCAACGGCCACCTGCGTGAACAGACAGGTTTGCGCGAGAAGTGCATAGCCCTTTTTGCGGAGATCACCGCGGCATATATCAACAAGCTGAATCAATTTCATCTCACGGTGAGCCACAAGATCAAAGCGGGGCTGACCGACGAGCTCCTCCGTCAGGTATCAACTCAATCCAAAATGAGCGAGGCTGAGGCCCGAAACTTCTTCACCAGCTTCGACGCCGCCTTCCTCAGAGCTTTTCCCGACTTCGTAGAGAGCGTCAACCGCGACCTGAAGCCGGAATTTCGGTTTGACCTTCCTGATGGGGCCTCGCTCAATCTTGATCTGCGCATCCTTGCCCTGATGCGCATCGGCGTGACCGACAGCTCCAGGATTGCTACAATCCTCAACTGCAGCACCCAGACTATCTATAATCATCGCTCGCGCCTGCGCGCCCGCGCTCTGAGGCAGCCCGGGTCATGGGAGGTCGTGGCGCAGGCGCGCCAGGGCTTGGGCAAATGACACCATGCTCGGGGGATAGCGGTCGGCAAGGGGATTGGGCGCTTCTCCTTTGGGAGCGGCCTTGAAGGGCTCGAAGAGACTGCCGCCGGGAGCCGAGCGGAAGATTGCGAGGATAGCGGCGTAGGCGGCGGGGGATATGATGGTGTTGATCTCCGCATCGGAGAGCACGGGCAGCTTTTCCTTGAGATGGTTGTAGACGGTCGAGGGCTGGATGCCCCTCATCAGGGCTATATCGGCCGGTGTGTGGCCCCGGCGGAAGAGAAAGAGGGTCAGGTCTTCAGACTTGACAGCCTGGCCCGAGTAGCCTTTTACTTCCCGGGAGAGGGTCTTTGATATGGGGTTCCAGTAGGCCGCGGCCTTATGGTCGCTGATACCTTCGATAGCGGCGAAGGCCGTGAGCGAGGCGGGAAGGCTGTCGGCGATGGACTGAAGGGCGGGATCGGAGATGACCATATAGTCGGGAAGGCCCTCCTTGTCGGCAATCTTCCGGCGGGTGGCGCGGAGGGCTTCGATGAGGCGGTCGCGCGGCACGAGGGGTCGCGCTTGGGCGGCCTGGGATGCACGCCCCCGGCGCGGCTCCGCGGGCCTCGGGATGGGGAGCATGATAGGGTCGGATGAGAAGACTATGCGGCGGCCGTAGGGGGTGACGCGGAGGTGGTTTGCGTCGGAATAGTCTATCTCTATCATGCCGGTCTGGAGCATCTGGAGGATGATGGCCTCCCATGTCGGGGCATCGATGTCGCGCCCGGCGCCATAGGTCTTGATGCGGTCGAAGCCACGGGCGCGGAGGTCGGCGCGGGCCGAGCCCCGGAGGATGTCGATGAGCATCGACGTGCCGGCTTGCTCGCCGGAGCGTATGATGGCCGAGAGAGCCTTCCTGACGGCGAGAGATGCGTCGACCTGCGGGGGCGGGTTGAGACATACGTCGCAGTTACCGCAATCACAGGTCATCTCCTGGCCGAAGTAGCTCAGGAGGATGCGGCGGCGGCAGATGCCTGAGCGGGCATATTCGTCGATGCGGCGGAGCTTCTCGAGGTTGACCTCAGTCTGGCCGCTGTCGTTGGCAAACTGCCTGAGGGTGATGAGATCCTGGATGGAATAATACATGAGGGTCTCGGCAGGGAGTCCGTCGCGCCCGGCGCGCCCTATCTCCTGATAGTAACTCTCTATGCACGAGGGCATATTGTTGTGGACCACCCAGCGGATGTTGCTCTTATCGATACCCATACCGAAAGCCACTGTGGCCACCACCACCTGAAGCTTCCCCTGACGGAAGCGGGTCTGGACCTCCTGGCGGACCGGGGCCGGCAGCGCGGCATGGTAGGCAGCCGCGCGGTAGCCCCGGCGGCCGAGCTCGCCGGCAAGGGCCTCCGTGGTCTTGCGGGCGAGGCAATAGACGATGCCGGTGTCGGCGGGGTGGCGGTCGATAAATGAAGATATCTCTGCTATCTTGGCGGCTTTTCCGGGGCGCGGCCTTACGGCAAGAGAGAGATTGGGGCGATCAAAGGATGAGATAAAGACCGCCGGCGAGCGCAGGGCCAGACGGGCGATTATATCATCGCGTGTCAGGCGGTCGGCTGTGGCTGTCAGGGCCATGACGGGCACTTCGGGACGGAGCCTGCGGATCTCGGCAAGGCGCGCATACTCGGGGCGGAAATCGTGGCCCCAGCGGGAGATGCAGTGGGCTTCGTCGATGGCTATGAGGGAGATGGGGGTGGAGAGTTGCCAGCGGGGGAGATCGGCAAGGAGGCGCTCGGGCGAGATGTAGAGGAGCTTGATGTAGCCGGCGCCGAGGGCATCGATCACAGCCCGGCTCTCCTCGGGGGTCTGCAGGGAATTGAGGGTGGCGGCGGGGATGCCGTTGGCCCGCAGGGCATCCACCTGGTCGCGCATGAGCGACAGCAGGGGGCTCACCACGATGGTCAGCCCCGGCAGAAGGAGTGCCGGTATCTGGAAGGTGATGCTCTTGCCGCCCCCGGTGGGCATGATCACGAGGGCATCCCTGCCGCTCATGACCGAAGAGATGATCTCGAGCTGCCCCGGACGGAAGGCTGAGTAGCCGAAGAAGCGGCGCAGGGCAGTGAGAGCTTTGTCAGCGACATCTGAGGCAGGGGCGGGGCGGGGGTCGGTCATGGCTTAACGGACTATGATGCGGCGGTGGGATGAGGATAGGTCGGTAGAGAGGATGTAGATGCCCGGGGCCGGGAGGGTGATGGTCACCGGGCCGGCGGGGCGGCTCACGACGTCGATGAGCCGGCCCATGCTGTCGAAAACTCTGATTATGGAGGCTCCGGGAGCGCGGACGATGATGTCGTGACCGTCGGTGACTATATCGAGGGGATCGGGAGCTGCGTCGGCCGCGGGCGCTATGATGCCGCCGGTGGCGACGGTGATGGTGTTGCTCGGGGCGCTCTCGCAGCCGAGAGCACAGGCGGTGACGCTATAGGTCTCATATCGCGCCAGGGGGTCGGCGTCGATGGTGAGGGAGGTGGTCTCGGCAGGGATAATGCGTGTGATGGTCTCGCCGTCGGGGCGGAACGATGTTACGGCTACATTCCAGTAGTCGACCGGCTCATCGCCCGGCTGCTCCCACAGGGCGGTGTAGAGATAGTCGCCGAGGCGCTCAGCCGGCAACGCTACGGGTGCCTGAAGCTCCGGCACCGCCGCTCCCTCGCCGCGGAGCCCGACGACAATAGAGCCGTCGAGGCCGCCATCCTGGATGATGAGCGAAGCCTCGTGCTCCCCGATAGCCGACGGGGTGAAGGTCATGGTGAGATAGACTCCCGAGGGGGAGCTGGCGGCCTCGGCCGAGAGGGTCGGTTGCTCAATGGCAAAGGCCTGAGCTCCGGGCCCTACGATGGTAAACTCAAGAGAGCCCGCGAGGTCACGGCCCCGGAAGAGGATGGGCCGGCTGACGGAGCGGCCGAGGGCCACGCGGCCAAAGTCGAGAGTGCTCCCCGGCGCCGGCGACTCGAGTGCCGGGTCTTCCCCTGGAGCCGGAGCCTCGCCGGGGATAAAGGTCTGGCCCATGAGATTGCCCCAGATATACTCTGCCAAATCGGGATAGTCAATGAAGGGATTTCGGTTGCCCTGGATGGCATAGACAGCCTCATTGCGGGTGAGCTCCTTCTCGCTCACGGGGTCGGCGCGGTGCCATTCGAGCAGGAGCTCAATGGCCCAGGGGCGAAGCGTAGGATAGGCTCCGTCGGCCACCATCCACTGATAGTTTGCGGCCCAGGTGAGATTTTGATAAGCCGTGACCACATAAAAATAAGAGCGGGCAAAATCGCCCTTATATTCATCGGCCGGCTCGAAGACCTTGTCGGCCCCGCCGCTCTCCACTCCGCGCCCGACGAGACACACGGTGTTGTCAAACGTCGGAGTGCCCTTGACGATGCCCAGAGGCCAGTTGCTCTTGGCCTGATTGGCCTTTGCCTCGGCCGGATAGAGGTGGAAGAGGTCGGTATAAGCCCCGACATCCTCCTTGCCCCCCCACCAGCTCTTGGGAAATGAATGCTCGCGGTTCATATACGTTCCGAAGGTGATGTTGGTGGGCACCTCGAGATTGGAATACATATCCCACCAGAAATTGGTCGCGGGCCTCACGTCGGTCTCCTTGAAATAGTTTGGGAGCTTGGAGTAGGTAACCTTGGTATGAGGATAGATAATCTCGTGAAGGGCTGTCTTGAGGCGGTCGGTAGCCAGGCCGCGCGCGGCGTCGTAGTAGCCGTCGGGCACCGCCGCCGCGGCTTGCAGGACCGCAAGGCAGAATACGATCAAGCCGCTCAGGCGGCCGTTAGAGAGGGTGATGCGATGGAGCGAAGATATATGGGACATAGCGTGATGAGCAATAGTTGAGGATGGAGGAGCCGGCCAGGCCAACCTCTTACAACCGACGGCAAAGATAGCCCTCCCCCGCCGTTTCTACAAATATTTCGTCAAAAAACCGCCCCCCCCTCACCTCCGGCCGACGCCTGTCCCCGGTGGCGCGAGCCATCTTTTTTATGATCCGACGAAGACGACTCCTGAGGATTTTGCGGCGAAAATGGCCGGGATATGAGGAAAATTTGCTAATTTTGCCCCCAAATTGGTCTTTTTAAGCCAAGGCCACTCCCGATTACGTTTCAAATATTTATCAAACCCTATAAATCAATTAATTATCATGGAAATCAGTCCTCTTTTCTGGATTGTTCCCTGTGCATCTCTGCTCGCGCTTATCTTAGCCTGGTGGTTTTACCGCGGCATGATGAAGCAGAGCGAGGGCACTGAGACCATGGCCCGCATCGCCGGCCACGTCCGCAGCGGCGCCATGTCATATCTCAAGCAGCAATACAAGATTGTTGGCATCGTGTTTATAATCTTAGCTATCGTCTTTGCCGTCATGGCCTATGGCTTCCAGCTCCAGAACGCCTGGGTGCCCGTGGCCTTCCTCACCGGCGGTTTCTTCTCGGGCCTCTCCGGCTTCCTGGGCATGAAGACGGCCACCAATGCCTCGGCCCGCACCGCCAACGCCGCCCGTCAGAGCCTCAACGGCGGCCTCCGCGTGGCCTTCCGCTCCGGCGCCGTGATGGGTCTGGTTGTAGTGGGTCTCGGCCTGCTCGACATCTCCATCTGGTATATCATCCTCAATCTCTGCGTCGATAATGCCAATTCGCTCCAGAAGATGGCCATGATCACCACCACCATGCTCACCTTCGGCATGGGCGCCTCCACGCAGGCGCTGTTTGCCCGTGTGGGCG
>CAZAUV010000106.1:0-8354 GCA_964488335.1 uncultured Bacteroides sp. | reverse complement strand
ACACCTACCGCAACTGGATCACTTCCTACCGCGACCTCCCCATCCTCTGCAACCAGTGGGCCAACGTGATGCGCTGGGAGATGAGGACACGCATGTTTCTCCGCACCGCTGAATTCCTCTGGCAGGAGGGCCACACTGCCCACGCCACCTCCGAGGAAGCACAGGAAGAGGCTATCAAGATGCTCAACGTCTATGCCGACTTTGCCGAGAAATATATGGCCGTCCCCGTCGTCAAGGGCGTCAAAAGCGCCAATGAGCGCTTTGCCGGCGCCATCGAGACCTATACCATCGAGGCTATGATGCAGGATGGCAAGGCCCTCCAGAGCGGCACCAGCCACTTCCTCGGCCAAAACTTCGCCAAGGCCTTTGACGTGCAGTTTGTCAACAAGGAGAATAAGCCCGAATATGTATGGGCCACCTCATGGGGTGTCTCGACCCGTCTGATGGGCGCTCTCATAATGACCCACTCCGACGACAACGGCCTCGTCCTCCCCCCCCATCTCGCTCCCATCCAGGTGGTGATAGTCCCCATTTACAAAAACGACGAGCAGCTCGCCGAGATCACGGCCACCGTCAACCCCATCATCGATGAGCTCCGCCGCAAGGGCATCAGCGTCAAATATGACGATGCCGACAATCGCCGCCCCGGCTTCAAGTTTGCCGACTATGAGCTCAAGGGTGTGCCCGTCCGCATCGCCCTCGGCGCTCGCGACATTGCCAATTCCACCGCCGAAATCATGCGCCGCGACACTCTCGAGAAGAGCGTCATCCCCCTCGAAGGCATTGCCGACAGCATCGCCGACCTCCTCGAGGATATCCAGGCCAACATCTATAAGAAAGCTCTCGACCAGCGCGAGCGGATGACAGTCAAGGTTGACACCTGGGACGAGTTTAAGGCCGCCATTGAAAAGGGTGGCTTCATCCTTGCCCACTGGGACGGCACCCCCGAGACCGAAGAGCGCATCAAGGCCGAGACCAAGGCCACTATCCGCTGCATCCCTCTCGACGCTCCCGAGGAGGAGGGTGTGGATATGCTCACCGGCCTCCCCTCCCACCGCCGCGTGATCTTTGCCCGCAACTATTGATCTCATCCCACCGATTGCAGGCTTATGCCATCCGACCCCGAAACCCCCATTGACACTCCATCGCCCCGACAGAAGCCCCGGATTGCCGTCGTGGTCCCCTGCTTCAACGAGCAGGAGGTCTTGCCCCTCGGCCTTGAGGCGCTCTCTGAGGTTTTGGAGTCGATGGCGGGGCCCGGAGGGATTGTGAGCCCGGAGAGCTTTATCCTGTGTGTCGACGACGGGAGCACCGACCTGACCTGGGAGATTATCACCCGCGCCCACTCGGCCGACTCCCGCATCAAAGGCATCTCCCTGGCCCATAACCGGGGCCATCAGAACGCCCTCCTCGCAGGCCTCATCACCGCCGCTGCCGAGGCTGAGGCCGTCATTTCCATTGATGCCGACCTCCAGGACCCGCCCGGGGCTATGGTGGAGATGGTGGAGAAATATATCGCCGGGGCTGAGATAGTATATGGTGTCAGGGAGTCGCGCCGCTCCGACTCATGGTTTAAGCGCACCTCGGCCCACGCCTTTTATCGCGTCCAGTCATCCATGGGGCTCGATACCATATATGATCATGCCGACTATCGCCTGATGAGCGCCCGCGCCATAGAGCTCCTCGCCCAATATGGCGAAGACAATCTCTATCTTAGGGGAATAATCCCTATGATAGGGCTTGAGTGCGCCGAGGTAAGATATTGCCGCGAAAGGCGCGCAGCCGGTCGCTCAAAATATCCCCTGCGCAAGATGATTGCTTTTTCCATCAATGGCATCACCGGCTTCTCGGCCCGCCCGCTGAGGCTCATTTTCCTCATCGGGCTTATCCTCCTGATCCTCGATCTGGCAATGGGCCTGTATGTGTTACACGCATATTTCGGCAATGACACTATCCCCGGCTGGACCTCCCTGATGCTCTCGACATGGTTTCTCGGAAGCCTCATCCTCATGGCTTTAGGCGTCGTCGGCGAATATATTGCCAAGATTTTTATGGAGGTGAAGCGCCGCCCGCGCTTTGCCATCCGCGAAAAGATATTCTGACTCCTCTTCCCCCTCCCTCCCACTACCCAATGGACCACCGTCAATTCTCTCAGCTTATGGCTGATAAGACAGGCCTGCCGAGCCGCGACATCACGGCGGCAATCGAGGCCTTGGGCGATGCCATCGCCGCCCACTGCGGAGCCCTCGACTCTGTAGCAATCCCCGGTTTCGGCACTTTCTCCGCCACCAAGAGCGACGAATATGTCAAGGTCGACCCCCTGACCATGAAGCGCTCCCTCGTGCCACCCGAGATCACCCCCTCATTCCGCCCAAGTGTAATCCTCCGCAACCGCATCTCTCACAAATGAACGAAAAGATCACCCTCCGGCTCCTCGCCGACCGTCTGCCGGCCGAGATATTCGGCTCCGACTCCGACAGCCGCTCCGCTTTCATCAGTGAGATTTTCGCCGCCGCTGCTGAGCTCCTGTCGGAGGGTCAGACTATGAATATCAAAGGTTTGGGCTCCTTCGTCCCAAACCCCGGCGACCCTCAGATGGCCGTAGTCTTCACCCCCGACGACCATTTCAGCGCCATCGTCAACGCTCCTTTTGCCGGCTTCCGGCCCATGGAGATTGCCGATGAAGTGACCGACAATATGCTCGAAGAAGTGGCGGCCGCGGAGGCTGACCCTGAGAGTGAAGCCGACCGTGAAATAGCCGCATCTGTGGATGTCGAAGAAGCCGGGGATGCCGACGTCGCTCGCCGGAAGGAAGAGCCTGAAGTGGCCGTAGGTTACATCCCTGAGGCCGAGCCTGCGGCTCCATCGGTCATCCCCTCTCCCGAGCCGATGCCCGAGGGCGAAATTCCCGAGGCCGCTCCCCTCCCCCCCTCTGCCATCCCGGAGGCCTCGCCGCTCCCCCCGCCATTTATCCCGGAGGCATCGCCTCTCCCCCCGGCCTATATCCCTGAGCCTGAGCCCCGGGTACAGCCCGAAATAAAGGTTGAGGCCGAGGAAGAGCCTGATACCGTCATTATCTCCTCTGTTCCTGAGCCGGAGCCGGTGCTGATGGAAGAACCTGAGCAAGAGACAGAGTTGACGGTCGAGGCCGCTCCCGTCGTCTCGCAGGTCACTGCTGCCGAAGAAACAGAAGACGCGGCCACATCAATGGACGGCACCGACCTCTATCCCGAGGAGCATAAGTCGCGCTTCGGAGCCGGCTTCTTCTGGGGCCTGCTCACCGGACTGCTCTTGGGAGGCGTGGTCCTCCTGCTCTATGTGATGCTCACCGGGCCGTCGCTCACCGACCCTTATGCGGCAGAAGCTCTCGATGCCGATGCCGTGGAGACCATGATGGAATAAACTATCAGGCGGCCGCCGGTGTTTATCCGTTAAGAAATACCGCTTATCATGCCCGACAAAGACCCCAAAGACAAGGCTTCGGCTCCCTCGACGCTGAGAGAGCGTGCTTCGCGCCTCATCGATAAATCGGTGAGGATCTGGGACTATCTGTCGTCGGGAGTGTGGCGCGATCAGCGGCCCGACTGGCGCATCAAGGTCATCAAGACGGTCAATCTCTCGGTGCGCTCCCTCCTCAACGCCGACCTTCAGAATCAGGCGTGTGCCCTGACCTATCGCACCGTGCTTGCCGTCATCCCGGCCCTGGCCCTTATCTTTGCCATATGCCGCGGCTTCGGCTTTCAAAATCTTCTCCAAGACCAGCTCTTTTCCATCGTCCCGGCCCAGAGGCAGGCTCTCGAAGTGGCTCTCCGGTTTGTCGACAGCTATCTCTCCCAAGCCTCGCAGGGCATCTTTGTGGGCATCGGCATCCTCTTCCTTCTCTGGACCCTTATCTCGCTGCTGAGCTCCGTGGAGGATAGTTTCAATTCCATATGGCTTGTCAGCGAAGGGCGCACCCTCTGGCGCAAGATCACCGACTATCTGGCCATCTTCTTCATCCTCCCGATACTGATGATTTGCGCCGGCGGTATCACCATAGTGATGTCAACGGCTCTCCAGAAGCTCGTGATATTTGACTTCCTCGGCCCGGTGGTAAAGGTGTGTGTCGATGCTCTCGGTCTGGTGCTCACCTGGCTTTTCTTTGCCGGAGCATATATGCTCATCCCCAATGCGAGGGTGAAGTTTGTCAATGCTTTCATCTCCGGAGCCTTTGTCGGCACTGCCTTTCAGGTGATCCAATGGCTCTTCATCACCGGCCAGATCTATGTCACGAAATACAACGCCATCTACGGATCTTTTTCCTTCATCCCCCTGTTGCTCATATGGCTTCAGCTCTCCTGGCTGGTTACGCTCATAGGCGCCCAGGTCTGCTATGCCTCTCAAAATCTCGGCTTCTACTCCTATTTCCAGAATATCGACAATATCTCGGCCGGCTACCGGAGGAGAGTGTCGCTCGCCATTATGACCATCATTGTCCGCCGTTTCATTGCGGGCAACGAGCCTCTTACAATCCCCGCCCTCGCCCGGGAATATTCCATCCCGGAGCGCCTGGTCACCTTAGTGGCTACGCGCCTCAGGGAAGTGGGCCTCGTGTCGTTTATCGCGACTGCCCATGAAGGCGACCGCCATAAGATGCTTCCGGCCGTCGACCCCGATCATATCACCGTGGCCGAGGTGCTCAGCAGGCTCGACCGATATGGCGACAGCGATTTTATCCCCGGCTTCAGTCAGCGGTATGCCCCGGTCGATACCATATCCGACCGCCTCATCGAAGTGATGACCTCTGCCGAGGGCTCCACCCTCCTCTCACGAATAGATATTCCGGAGCCTCCGACTCTCAACACCGACAATTGACCAACCCAACAATAAATCAATCTTAACAGCAATGAACAAGATTCAAGTAGCTACCGACAAGGCTCCCGCCGCAATCGGTCCTTACAGTCAGGCCATCAAGTGTGGCAACATGCTCTTTGCATCGGGCCAGATACCCATCAATCCCGCCGACGGCACTATCCCCGAGGGCATCGAAGCACAGACCGCCCAGGCCATCTCCAACGTGAAGGCCATCCTCGCCGAGGCCGGTACCACTATCGACAATGTTGTGAAGACCACCGTCTTTCTGGCCGACATGAGCCTCTTCGTGCCCATGAACGAGGTCTACGCCCGCGAGTTTACCGCCCCCTTCCCCGCCCGCTCCGCCGTGGCTGTCAGGGAGCTCCCCAAGCAGGTGCTCGTAGAGATTGAGGTTATCGCCACTCTCGCCTGATTATTCCTGACACCTTAAAAGATCAGCTACCCCGCATTGCTCTCGTGCAATGCGGGGTAGCCGTCATATTGCGGTTATTGATCCGGCGATAATGCCGCCTCTCATCAGCGGCGACGCTTCTTGGATGAGCTTTTGGCAGCGGCCTTGCGGGGAGGGATTTTGATGGAGGCTCCGGCCTTGATTGCCACTGAGGAGCCCATGTTATTGGCCTTCTGAATATCGGCCACGGTCACTCCATATTTCTTGGCGATGCTTGAGAGGGTCTCGCCCGACGCTATCTTGTGGGTCGAAGGATTGGCGGCTTTCTTGGCCTGCTCGGCCCGGCGCTTCTGCTCGGCCTGACGCTTCTCTTCGGCCTTGCGCTTCTCTTCAGCAAGGCGCTTCTCCTCGGCCAGGCGAGCCTCAGCATCGCGGGCGGCCTGAGCCGAAGCGATTGAGTCGGCTGATGCGCCGGTCTGAGCGGTTGCCGATGCTTCGGGAGCGGCAGCGGGCTCGGCAGCGGTGTCGCGCTGCATCACCCTGATGGTGAGGGTCTCGCCCGCTTTCACCTTCCCCCGCTTGAGATTATTCCAGGTCTTGATATCGGTGGCGCTCACTCCGTAGCGGCGGGCAATGTCGCGGAGGTTTTCGCCGCGCTTCACCTTATGGGTGATGGTGGTCAGTTGCTTACCGCCTGCTCCTGAGCTCACCGAGTCGCGGGGCATACCGGGCTCTACGTAGGTGCGGCGGGCCAGCATATCATCTATCTCGGTGGTGAGGATGGCATCGCGGCTTATGATGTAGCTCAGACACTGCTGAGAGGGGAGGACGAGTGAATAGGGATGGTTGTTGCCGGGGATGATATCGTTTCTAAACTGGGGATTGAGCATCCTGATCTCCTCCACAGGGATATTGAGCACCTGCGAGATCTGTCGGAAGTGGACTCGGTCAGCCACGTTGATGGTGTCGGTCACCAGGGGCTTTTTGACAATGGTGGGTTTGAGACCGAAGCGGTCATAATAATTCATGACGAAATTGGCTGCAATAAATGCCGGGACGTAGCCTCGGGTCTCTGTCGGCAGATAGTTATATATCTCCCAGAAATCTTTCTTGCCGCCGCCGGCATGGCGCAGAGCTTTATTGACATTACCGGGGCCGCAGTTGTAGGCCGCGATTGCGAGCGACCAGTCGCCATAGCTGTTGTAGAGCTGGCGGAGATATCTGGCTGCGGCCCGCGACGACTGCCGGGGGTCGCGGCGTTCATCGACCAGGGAATTAATCTCGAGATTGAGACCTGTTGCCGTGGCAGGCATAAACTGCCAGAGGCCCACCGCTCCCGCGCGCGACACGGCATTGGGTTGAAGGGCGCTCTCTATCACAGGAAGATATTGCAGCTCAAGGGGCAGATTTTCTTTAGTGAGCTCCTCCACGAAGATATTGCCGTAATAATTGTGGAGGGCTATCATATCGGCCAGGAGAGTGCGGCGGCGGGTGAAATACATATCGATAAACCGGCCTACGATGTCATTGTAAGGCATCTCTATCTCTACGGGGAGACGCGAGAGAAGGTCGGCATACTGCTCGGGGGTACCCACCTGCTCGGCGGTGGTGTCGATCATCTCCACCCGCTCGGTGAAGTTTTTGAGATAGAAGTTTTCTTCAATCTCGCGGGTGAGGGTCTCGAAACTCTCGGGCGCTACGATGCAGGAGTCGGTCAGGGAATGTTTTATGTCGAGGATTGACGGACCTGCCGAGGCGGTCAATGCTGCCGACGACAGGATTATCGTGGAGAGAAAGGTGCGGAGGGTCATATCTGAAAGCGAGGATGGATTAGAAGGTCAGCGCCCATTGAAGCCCCATGCCGGGGATTGCTGAGCGGGAATCGGGGATTATGGCCGGCGACCATTGAAGAGAGAGGTCGGGAGAGATATCGAAATGTGCGAGGGAGGCATCGACATAAGCATCTACCATGGCCACGAGATAGACTCCCACCATGGCAATGATGCAGAGGTCGCGGTTGCGGCGGGCATAGTCTTTGCGGGCCTTGAAGAGCTTTGTGAGCCACTGCTTGTCGAGGCTTGACTCGCTGATGGTCGGCGGGAAGAAGTCCATATAGCTCTTGGTATTTGGGTCGGAGTCGGTGATGTCGTTATATGCCCGGGTGTAGTCACCGAGCATATTGTTGTTCCACTGAGTGCCGTAGCCCAAAGCCATATAGGCTCCCACGACGATGGGGAGCTTCCAATAGCGGCGGTTGTAGATCTGACCGAGGCCGGGGCATAGGGCTGAGAGCCACACTGCTCTTGTCGGGTCGGGGTTAAAGATCTTCATCGTGGCCGCGGGGGGAGCGATGGAAGGGGGGGGAGGGAGGACCGGGACAGTGTCTTCGCCAATTAATCTCACGGCGTCGCCGTCTACGATAATGCTGTCGCCGATCACGTCGGCCGGCCGCAGGATCATAGGGCCGTAAGGGATGGAATCGGGGAGCTCGGCCGGGTCGGGCCGGAGCCGAGCGGCAGAAGCTGAAAAAATGTTAAAACTGCATCCGACCATCACCATAAGGGCTGTCAGTAGCCCTCTCAGAAGCCATGTCCTGAGCGATGATGATAGATTGATGCAGTTATTGACCATTCTGTAATGTAGTGACGGTTAATATCTTAGCGCCGCAGAAAGGAAAATCTGCCGGAGCATCAGAGTTTCAGACCATCAAAGATAGCAATTAATCTTTCAAGTTGGGCCTCATCGGCAAAGGAGAAGGTGATCTTTCCTTTGCCCGATTTGTCGCACGAGAGTTTAACCGGGGCGCCGAAGCGTCCGGTCAGATGATGGTTGAGGGCATCGAAATCGTGGGCGGAGAGGGCTTTGTCGTCATCATCCTTGGCCGGCTTGTCTCCTCGCTTGCGCTGCTCCTCCAGGGCTTTGGCGAGCTCCTCGACGCGGCGCACCGAGAGGCCCTCCTTGACGATACGGTGGAAGAGCGTCAGCTGGTCGGTCGGGTCGGATAGTGTCAGCAGGGCGCGGGCGTGGCCCATGTCGAGCCGCCGGTCGCGAAGTCCGAGCTGCACTTCGGCCGGGAGCCTCAGCAGGCGCAGGAAGTTGGCTATCGTGG
>CAZAUV010000105.1:0-8415 GCA_964488335.1 uncultured Bacteroides sp. | reverse complement strand
ACGCACGTGCTTTCGAGACCGGGCGCTCGGCATTCCACTTCAAAGGTTGCGGAGGTTTTGTCCTCATCGCCCTCATAATCCTGATTGGCCAGATACTCATCGTCACTTTTGGCGGCGACTTCTTCGACGTCGTCCCCCTGCGCATGACCGACTGGGCCATCATCATTGCCTCCACCTCGCTCGTCGTTTGGATAGGCGAGCTCCTGCGCCTCTTCAAGAGATGATCCCCTGAGACATCCTTCCTTATCCCAAAACAGGATGAGACGGCAGTCAACCGCTTGATTGACTGCCGTCTCATCTGTGAATATTAATATCTCGATCAGTCCCGGCGCGGGCGTCGGAGATAGCGAAGGAATGAATAGGGGCGCCGCCGGGAGAGGTAGGTCAGGTCGCGGCCATGGGTATAGGCCTCGCGCTCAAATGAAATATTGAGATAGGCCCGGTGGACGCTCCGGTATTGGACCAGACGGAAGAGCCACTCGATAAAATAGATGACATAAAACGGCAGGAAGAGGAGCTCGCGCTGCTGGGCTGTGTGGATGCGCTCATGATTGACAACGTAGCGGTCAATCCACGAGATATCGCGGGCCCAGACGGTGCCGAAGATATTGACGCAATACCCCTTGGGTATGAGCCGGCATCGGATTATCTTTTCAGCTGCCATGGGTCAATACTCGCTCAGACATTTCAGACGCCCTACCCGCCGATCGGTGACTTCGCCACGGGACTAAAGACAGAGTCCTGATCAGTGGACGGGGATTTTATCGATGCGGCGCTGATGACGGCCGCCGTCAAAGGGGGTGGTGAGGAAAGCGTCGACCACAGCAAGGGCTGTATCGGAGTCGATAAAACGGGCGGGGACCACGAGGACATTGGCATCATTATGGGCGCGGGCGAGGCGGGCCAGCTCGGGTGTCCAGCAGATAGCGGCCCGGATGCCCTGATGCTTGTTGAGGGTCATGGCGATGCCGTTGCCGGAGCCGCAGAGGGCAATGCCGGGATAGCAGCGACCGCTCTCTACGGCCTCTGCGCAGGGGTGGGCAAAGTCGGGATAGTCACATGAAGCGTCGGAGTCGGTGCCGAAATCCTCATAGGAGCGCCCCATGAGGGTAAGATGGTTTTCTATGACGCATTTAAGGTCATATCCGGCGTGGTCTGACGCCATTGCAATGGTTTTTGACATAGTAGAAACGAGTATATTGGAAACTATTGGTTTTAGCTCAGGGAGATGGAAATGTGGCGCCACAGTCGCTGGGGTATCAGGCGCCAGAGGGCATTGACAGCGCGCCAGCGTGAGTCGATGACCGCCACACGCCTGCGGGCTATGATAGCACGCTCGATAAGGTCGGCAGCGCGCTCGGGGGTCATCATCATGGGATATGTGTGCGAAGGGTCGAGAAGGGCGGTATTGACAAATCCGGGACGGATGTCGGTGAAGGCCACATTGACCTGACGGGAATAGGCAAGCTGCTCAAGGGCGTTAAGGAACTCCACCTGGAAGCGCTTGGAGGCGCTGTAAGAGGCGGCGATACCTATTCCCCGGGTGGCAGCCACGGAGGTGATGGCGGCTATCTGGCCCTGAGAGGCCGAGGTGGTGTCGCGGAAATATCTGTAGGCCTTGGCCACCATCCGGGCAAAGCCAACCACGTTTACCTCCAGGGTGTGTTGGATTTTGGCATCATCCAGCTCAGGGTCGGCGAAGCCCACTCCTGAAGCAAACAGGAAGGTGTCCATGCCGCCGAGGGCTTCGATGAGATTGCCCAGGCGACGAGGCGAGTCGGGAGCCGTCACGTCAATCTCCGCCACTTCGATGCGGTCGGGAAACTGCTCTTTGAGGGCCATCATCGGCTCGAGACGGCGGGCAGCCATGCCCACACGCCATCCGGCGCGGGCAAAATCGGTGGCCACCTGAAGGCCTATTCCGGAGGAGGCTCCTATGATTATGATGCGTTTCATATGATGCTGGGGGGATATTGTTAAGGCGAAGAGAGCGGAGCGGAAGGGTCTAAGCTCCGAGTATCAACATTTCGCAACTCAGGGCGGTTCACGGTGCCTTTGCTCAGGGGGAGGGTATAGACAATGGTGAAAGCTCCCGAGATCGGAGTCGAGCGCTTGCCGAAGCCGGGGATATACATGGGCCTGCCGCAGGCATCGTTGCTCTCGTGGATGAGCGATCGAAACTTAAACTGCCATCCGGCAGAAATGGGGCCTATGAGCTTGACCCTTACACCGAAGCTCACCTCTATGAAGCCGGCCGTGGCGCTATGCTCCGGTATGACAAACGGCGCCCCGGGCCCCCAATAGGAAGGCGGGAGCGTGACATCATCGACGCCCCACCGGAAGGGTGAGAAGCCGTAGCGGAGGCCGACCAACAGAGCGTAGGAGGGATTGTTGTTGTAGAAGACGTTGTAGTCAAGACCTATCTTGAAGAAGGGGGCGAGGGGGGTGTGGAAGGAATAGTTGCCGCCATCGGGAGATAGGGATGCCCGCCCTAAGCCCGCCTCTATCAGGGGGAAGACGCGATTATGGATCGAGAGGCTGACAAAGGCTCCTCCGACGCCATAATCCTGCCCGAGCAGACACATGACAGGGTCCCAGATATCGACGCCTATATTGAGAGAATGCCAGCGCGGATAGATATTCCCCGGTCTCAGGGCATGGGAGGTGGAGTCGACGATAGCCTCGCCCGTGACCGTGTCAAGAAACACTATATTACCTTTCCGGTCAGGCTTGCCCGCTACCGGGGCCGTCTTGACCGGAGTGGCGGGCTTGACGGGATTGACGCGCCTCTGGGCAGCGGCTGAGAACGCTGCCGCCGCTATGATCAGGAGGGCCATCACGAGGGCCTTACGTGTCTGAGTGAGGGGTGTCATTCGGTGGCGTAATAGAGTTGGATGCGCTGGATTTCGACATTGGTGATATAGGGGTCGAGGATGGCCACCGAGTCGAGCAACAGCCGGGTGTGGGTAGCTCCCGTGATGCGATAGCGATATATGGCGCCGCAATCTTCGGAGGCGAAATAAGGGATGGTTTCGTAGGTGAAGGTCAGGGTGTCGACTATCCCCAAGTCAAGGGCAGCACGATTGACATAGCGGAAGAAAAACGAGACGCTCTCACGACCGGGGCGCAGGGGGAGATATACCTCCCTAACGCTCCCGCGGTAGACGAGCAGGGAGTCGCGGGGCGCGCCGACGCCACCTATCTCCACCGAGTCGATGGCTATGGCCTGCCCGTTGTTATAGGAATAGAAGCCGGCGAGGGGCACCGATGTAAGGCTTTCGGTACATCCCGATGAATTGCATCCCGTCAGCGCGGCGCTGAGCGCGAGGCAGAGAGCGGCTATGACGGTCAATATTTTCCCCATGAGAGAATTTCGTCGATAGGCTTGCGGTCCGAAGCCGGGCGATATTCGCCCCGGGGATTATTCCGGGCCGGATAGCCTATGGGGATAATGACGGCAGGCTCCACTCCCTCGGGAATGGCGAGCGGACCGGTCAGGGCTGCGGGGTCGAAGTTACACACCCAGCAGGCACCGAGGCCGAGGGCAGCCGCTGCGAGCATGATATGCTCTGTGGCGATGGCAATGTCGATATCTGAATGGTCCTTATCGTCTACGGCGCGATGCCAGGCGGCGCCATGGTCTTCGCAGGCCACTATTATAACGGGGGCGGTGGCGATCCAGGGGCGCGGATAAGCAGCCAGGATGGCGTCGCGCTCTGCTGCCATGGCAGGGTCTGTGCAGTCGATGGCGATGAAATGCCAGGGCTGGCGGTTGACGGCCGAGGGGGCGAGGCGGGCGGCGTCGACGATGGCGCGGACAAGGTCGCGCTCCACCGGCTTATCCTCATGGAAAGCGCGGCATGAGCGGCGAGAGGCCACCAGAGAGGCAAATGATGCGTATTGTTCCATAATGATCGGAAGGGGGGGGGAGTAAGGGGAAAGAGTCAGTTTTGGCTTTGGTCGATGCGGAGCTCCTCTTTTATCTCATAATGATTGCGCCCCGGGGCGTTGCGCACCACCAGTTCACCGATAAAGCCGGCCAGGAAGAGCTGAGTGCCGATAATCATCGTCGTCAGGGCCAAGAAGAAATAGGGGCTGTCTGTCACCAGGGAGTAGTCGTGGCCCGAGTACATATTATATAGTTTCATTCCGCCAACGACGCCTGCGGCGATAAAGCCGATGATAAACATCAGCGAGCCAAGGAGACCGAAGAAATGCATCGGCTTGACTCCAAACCGCCCGGTAAACCATAGCGTTGCCAGGTCGAGATAGCCATTGACAAAACGGTCGAGGCCAAACTTGGTGGAGCCATACTTGCGCGCCTGATGCTTGACTACCTTCTCGCCAATCCTGGCGAAGCCGGCATTCTTGGCCAGATAAGGGATGTAGCGGTGCATATCGCCATAGACTTCGATATGCTTCACCACGTCGCGCCGGTAGGCCTTCAGCCCGCAGTTGAAGTCATGGAGATTTTTGATGCCGCTGACACGGCGGGCCGTGGCATTGAACAGCTTGGTAGGTATGGTCTTCGACAGGGGGTCGTAGCGCTTCTGCTTCCAGCCGCTGACAAGGTCGTAGCCATCCTGAGTGATCATCCGGTAAAGCTCCGGAATTTCATCGGGGGAGTCCTGAAGGTCAGCATCCATGGTGATGACCACGTCGCCCTGGGCACGGATAAAGCCGGTGTTGAGCGCCGGACTCTTGCCATAGTTGCGGCGAAACGACACCCCCTTGACCGAGGGATTGGCCTGAGCCAGGCGGTTGATCACCTCCCACGAGCCGTCGGTCGACCCGTCGTCGATGAAAATCACCTCATAGGAGAAGCCATTGGCTTCCATCACCCGGGCAATCCAGGCCTCGAGCTCGGGGAGCGACTCTGCTTCGTTATATAGCGGAATGATTACTGAAATATCCACGTCGATAGGAAGATAGAAGAAGGTAGAAGAGGAGTGTTAGCTTAATGATGATGGGGGCGGAGGGGGCGGCGTAGAGCCGGGGAGCGGACGGGCTCTCACCAGGAGCGCCATTAGGGCCGAGAGGAGCGAGCCGGTGAAGACGCTCAGCCATATCATCTCCATGACGATGGAGATAGATGTAGGCACCATCTTATGCTCTATCATATCCCGGAGCACCGACGCTATCTCCTCGCCACGCTCCCATCCCGAAGAGGCATAAATCTCGATGACGGCATGAAGCTGATCGACGACATAGGTCGGATTGACCCACCTGAGCCAGACAAACTCCACCGCGCCGGCCAGAAGACTGCCGCAGAGAAAAATCATGATACCATGCATCCAGAGGCTCGACATCAGAGTGGTCCCGTGCTCCTCCACATAAGCCTTGCGGAGGAAATAATATATCACGAAGGGTACACCGAGCATCAGCGCGATGACAGCCAACGAGAGCATCGGCACCCGGGCGGCGTAGATACTCGCAAAAAACATTGCCGTCAGATAGAGGGCAAAGCGGAAGCCGTCGTCGGCGCCGCGACGATAAGGCGAGATGTATGCTGGCTTATTCTCTGACATAGTTGAGAGGAGGCATAAGGGACAGGCGGCCCACAGAGGGAGGGGCGGCCTTCTCCGCCGCAAAGTTACAAATTATTCTGCTATCTCCCCCACCCTCGGGCTCAGTAAATCATCTTTACTCGTCTTCAAAAAAATGTGACGGATGAGGCGCGAAGATTAGAAAAAGATGTAATTTTGCAGCCCCGATGCCATGGCGCGGGATGCCAGGCGATGAAAGCTGTCATATCCCGCCTTGGGTCGGCTCCCGACATCATCCCCCACTTATCCCTCAAAGAAATTCAAGCAATGTCGTCATACTCAGAGACAAAACAGCCCAAAGTAACCACCGCCCTGCTCCGCCGGATGAAGGAGAGCGGCGAGAAGATTGCCTGCCTCACGGCCTACGACTACACTATGGCGCGCCTGGTCGATGCCGCCGGCATCGATCTCATCCTCGTCGGCGACTCCGCCAGCAATGTCATGGCCGGCAATGCCACCACTCTCCCCATCACCCTCGATGAGATGATCATTTATGCCCGCTCGGTGGTCAAAGGAGCCGAGCGAGCCCTCGTGATCGTAGACCTCCCCTTCGGCTCATACCAGGGCAATTCCCTCAAGGCCCTCGAAAGCGCTGTCCGCGTGATGAAAGAGACTGGTGCTGAGGGAGTCAAGATAGAGGGAGGCCGCGAGATAAAGGAGAGCGTGGCGCGCATCCTCTCGGCCGGCATACCCGTGTGCGGCCATCTGGGGCTCACCCCTCAGTCGATCAATCAGTTTGGCAGCTATGCCGTCCGCGCCCGCGAGGAGGCCGAAGCCGACAGGCTCGTCGAGGATGCCCGGATGCTCGATGAGCTCGGTGTCTTTGCCATCGTCCTGGAGAAGATACCGGCAGCGCTGGCAGCACGCGTTGCCGGCCAGGTGAGCTGCCCCGTCATCGGCATCGGCGCCGGAACGGATGTCGACGGCCAGATCCTCGTGGTGCAGGATATGCTCGGGATGAACGGCGACTTCAAGCCCAAATTCCTCCGTCGCTACGCCGAGCTCGGCGAGATAATCCGCCAGAGCCTGAGCCACTATGTGGCCGATGTCAAAGACTCCGCCTTCCCCTCCCCTGCCGAACAATATTGATATTTCAGCGAGCTACTATGTGGCTCTCCTTGAAGTAAACCGCTCTTACACACAGGGTTAACCGATTGCGGTCGAGACGCCGGAGCCGCCGCCGTATCACAGCCCGGGAGAATGAGATCTCAAAAATCTGCCCCGGGATATAATAAAGAGCGGGGGGCGGGCGTTAGAATAGACAAACGGACCTCCCAGACGGGGCGGCCCGGAGATAATCAAAAAATCCTTGCCTATGGATTATACCTCTACTCCCGGTCTTTTCCCCAATCGCAAGGCCTCCAAAGCCGCTCCCAAGAGCGAAGGGCCTCGCCAATCAACCCTCATCATCATCAGGCAGATAGCTCGCCTCTACAACCTTTTCCCGGCTTCGCAACCTGCCATAGCCACCTTCGTGGCCAACTGATGACTCCTCCCCCACTATGCGCCCCGCTCGCCACCGCGAGCGGGGCGACGTGTCTTTTTCCCTTTGGCTTTTCGGATTATTTGACTAATTTTGCAGTCGGAAAAGCCGCAGACCCCTGCCGGCTGCTCTATTTTTTTCCGACAATATCTCACCATCATCATATCTAATGGTAGTCTTCTTCACTCAAGGGAGCTCACGGGTAATAGCCGTGGACACCGACCACCACTTCTCAGACGCCGAGAAGGATAAGCTCGTATGGCTCTTTGACGGCGCTGACCCCTCATCATCGCCCTCTGTCAAAGGCCGCTTCATAGGCCCGCGTAAAGAAATGATCACTCCTTGGAGCACTAATGCCGTAGAAATCACCCGCAATATGGGCATCGAAGGCATCAGTCGCATCGAGGAGTTTCAATTAACAGGCAATGAGGCTCCGAGCTTCGACCCTATGCTCCGCAGCTTCTATCCCGAAGGCCTCGATCAAGACATCTTCACTCTTGACCGCGAGCCTGAAGAGGTGGTCTTTATCTCTGACATCCATGACTATAATCTCAAGGAGGGCCTGGCCCTCTCGGCCGATGAAGAGGAATATCTGACTTCGCTCGCTGAGCGCCTCGGCCGCCCCCTGACCGACAGTGAGGTCTTTGGATTCTCCCAGGTCAATTCAGAGCACTGCCGCCACAAGATTTTCAATGGCACCTTTGTCATCGACGGCGAGGAGAAGCCCATGAGCCTCTTCAAGCTCATCAAGAAGACTTCGCAGGAAAATCCCGGCCGCCTCGTATCGGCCTATAAAGATAATGTGGCCTTTGTAGAAGGCCCCGAAATCGAGCAATTTGCTCCCACCGACCCCGTCAAGCCCTCGCTCTTTGAGGTGAAGCCCATCAGCTCGGTGCTCTCCCTCAAGGCCGAGACCCACAACTTCCCGACCACCGTGGAGCCCTTCAACGGAGCTGCCACCGGCTCGGGAGGCGAGATACGCGACCGCCTCGGCGGAGGCAAGGCCTCCCTCCCGCTGGCCGGCACAGCCGTCTACATGACCTCCTATCCCCGCATGACCCCCGACCGCCGCTGGGAGCTGATGACCAATCCCCGCGTATGGCTCTATCAGACTCCGGCCGACATCCTCATCAAGGCATCCAACGGCGCCTCCGACTTCGGCAATAAATATGGTCAGCCCCTCATATGCGGCTCCCTCCTGACATTTGAGCATGACGAAAACGGGCGCCTCTATGCCTACGACAAGGTGATCATGCTCGCCGGAGGTGTGGGCTTTGCCAATAGCCGCGACGCCATCAAAGGCACTCCCCAACCGGGGCAGGCCGTGGTGGTGATGGGCGGCGACAACTATCGCATCGGCATGGGCGGCGGCGCAGTGTCGTCGGT
>CAZAUV010000104.1:0-8626 GCA_964488335.1 uncultured Bacteroides sp. | reverse complement strand
GACTATGGTCTCGCGGGTCTTGCGGGCAACGCCGCCGAGGGATCCGGCCGAGGGGCTGGGGCGGATAAAGGCTCCGGGATGGGTCGAGAGTTTCTCCATGCGGGTCTTGTCGCCGAGGATGGAGCCTTTGGTGCGCTCGCTCGAGGGGTCGATGGCCAGCACAGCGAGCTTGCCTCCCCCCTTAAGGACGTGGAGGCCAAAGACATCGATGCTGGTGCTCTTGCCCGCGCCCGGCACTCCCGTGATGCCTATGCGGCGGGAGTTGCCGCTATAGGGCAGACATTTCTCGATCACCTCCTGCGCTATGCTCTGATGGTCGGGCGAAAGGCTCTCGACGAGGGTCACTGCGCGCGAGAGCATCGTGATATTGCCTTGCAGGATGCCCTCGACGAGCTCGCCGGCCGTGGGCAGAGGCTTGCGCTTGCGGCGCGTCATATAGGGATTGACACTCGGTGGCTGGGCCACTCCGGTGTTGACCGTCAGGCCGGTATATTGGCTGTCGTTTTCGGGATGCTCCATAACCGTCGTTGAGGTGTTAGGGATGATTATAAGATTATCTGCTTCTGGCGCCCGGCTTTGAGGAGGCGGGCGCGCTATTTTAGGGTGGCGGTAAGGCGAAGGTCGAGGATGGTGTTGAGGGGGCTGGTGGATATGACCGACACGCGGGTATCGAGCTCGCGGGTGCCTGCGGGGAGCTCTGCCGGGATAAGCTCAATCTCTATCTCGGCGCTCTTGCCCGGCTCTATGGGCTTCGACGGAGCTTTGACCCTGATGCCGGGAGTGAGGGTGTAGGCGCGGCGGATGATGGCAGCCGTCAGGCCGGTATTGGTCACGGTGGCCTTGCGCTTGATGCCCTTGCGCGAGGCGGGGTCAATCCCGGTGCCAAAGGATATGTCGGGGGCAGTGCACTCCAGGGAGGGGGCGCGGTCGAGGTCGGCGGCCGTGAGCTCGCCGAAGTCTTCATAGAGATAGATGCTCACCGGCAGGGTGATGCTCCCTGAGGGGCCGGAGGCTTCGGAGAGGGTCAGGGAGTCGGTGGTGATTCCGAGGAGCCCTATCTTCGGGCCGACGGCTTCGAGCTCCACCACAAAGGTCTTGCCGGGGGCAACGGTGTCGGGGGAAATGGCGGCGGCGACAAAATCGGGGCGATAGGTTATTACAGGCACTATAGGCCGGGAGCTGCTGTTGTAGCCCTCGAGGGTCAGACGGGCGCTTCGGCTCTCCACAATGTTGCCAAACGGGAGCGACGACTGCCCTATGCGGTAGAGTGAGCCCACCTCGACGGGATAGCGCCGCTGCAGGCGCTTGGTGCTGGTGATCACGCGCCCCTTGATTTCAAACCGGTGGTGATAACCTTGCCCTTTCCCGGCGGGGACGGCGCTGAAACTTACGGTCTTGTTGAAGGCTCCGGGGCGTCGGGCGGGGTCGTAGGTCACGCTAAGGGCCACACTGTCGCCCGGGGCGATGACCCTCGGGGTGGCCACGGGCTTGGTGCAGCCGCAGGTGGCGCTCAGGTGGGTCACGATGGCCGTATCGGAGCCCACGTTCCTTCCCCGGAAGATGTGTGTCACCGGGCCGAGGTCTTCGTTGAAGGTGCCGAAGTCGTGGACTGTGGTGTCCCAGATTATTTCTACCGGATCGGCGCCAAGGGCCGTCATGGGCGCTATGGCGAGCAGGAGCAGGGCTGTCAGGAGTTTTCTCATGGCGTCAGCGTGGTGGATAGGTCGTCAGTCAGGGATGATATGCGCTGAGAATTTCAGGCGGCTCTTGACCCGCTTCTTCCCTACCATAATGGTCACGGTGACCTGGCGCTTCACCTCGCCGCGAAATTTCGCGGGGTCGAAGGTCACTGTCACCGTCGCATTGCTGCCCGGGGCTACAGGCTTTCGGGGAAATGAAGGCTCGGTGCAGCCGCAGCCGCCGTTGGTCATGGCGGTGATGGCCGCCGCCTCTTTACTTGTGTTGACAAAGGTAAACCGGGCCGTCACTTTACCGGCGGAGGCGTGGATGGTGCCGAAATCGTGGGCGGTCTGTTCCCACTTGATGCCGTCGATGGCCCCGGCGTCGGCGCTCCCGCCGGATGCTATTGCGGGGATGGCCAAGGCTATGACGAGGAGGGTAAGGGTTATGAGTCGTCGCATATCCTGATGGTTGAGGCCTGAAGCGAGCCTCTGTTGTTTCACGTTATTCAGTAGAGAGCCACAAATTTACACATTATATTTTATCTCCCCTCCCCTGCCGTCTTAAAAAAGTTAAAAGCGACCTTTTTCTCTCCCTCGGGCCGCGCGGCGCTGCTGCTGCCACTGCCTGCGCTCGTCGGCTGCCATCTGCTCGGTGGCATAGCTGAGCATCACGGCCGTCATCTGCCCTACATGGTCGTCGAGCCATTGCCTAAGCTCGCTCCGGTAGCCCCGCTTCCACGCCTCGCGCAGCATCCAGCCGCCCGCTTTGTGGAGGAGGTCGTGGGGCGAGCCTATGAGCTGCTTCGCGCGCTCAAAGGCCGCTTCGGGCCTGCCGCTGCGGATGAGCATCCAGGTGCTCACCATCGCTATGCGTTGCTGCCAGAGGGTGTGGCCCTCGGGCTTGATCCAGTCGTCGAGCGGACCCGCTCCGGGATGGAGGGCTTCATGATTGCCGGCGATCTTGATGGCCGAGAGGTCCACCAGGTCCCAGTTGTTGATATGAGGGTGGAGGGCGAGATA
The DNA here is from genome assembly GCA_964488335.1 of uncultured Bacteroides sp. Classification (GTDB taxonomy): domain Bacteria; phylum Bacteroidota; class Bacteroidia; order Bacteroidales; family Muribaculaceae; genus Paramuribaculum. Next base: position 5,924 of record CAZAUV010000104.1, on the reverse strand, counting down.
TTGCTCAAAGATTGATGACATGGCCTCCTCGTCGCGCTTCTTCATGGCCCGCAGATAGTGCTCCACCATGATGAGGAGGCCGCAGAGACGCACTTCGTGAAACGCGCTTCTCACCAGGCTGACAGCCTCGGCCACAGGAGTATCGCGCCAGCTCTCTTTGACCACCATCCTCACCTGAGGGTTGGTCAGCCCGAGGAAGATGTCGCCCTCGCCATAGTCGCCCGGGCCGGTCTTGAAAAATCGCAGGAGCTGACGGGCATGGGCTTCATCGCCCATGTCTGCAATGGCCTGCTCTATCTCTTCCGCGCTATTCATCGGCGGCCGGTATGGTCTGGCAGGCTGCCAGGGATGAATTGTAATAACGGGGATCGCCGGTAACTTCGCGCTCTATCCACGCGGGCAGCTCCACGGCCTCGTCGGGCCCCGTGAGCTCTATCTCGGCCACCACAAGTCCTTCCAGAGGGCCGTGGAAGGCGTCAATCTCCCAGCGACCGGCGCGATAGCGGGTCTTGGAGAGGCGGCATTGGCCGCAGCGCTCCATCATCTCCGCGGCGTCGGCGACCGGTATCTCATATTCCCATTCGTCGCGCGAGGGGCCGTCGTTGAGACCCTTTACGGTCAGGAAGGCGCGGGGCCCGGCGATGCGCAACCTGACGGTCGCGCGGGGGTCGACCGAGAGATATGCCTGAGCCATTTCGGTGGCCGGGCCGGTCAAGGCCTGGCGCCAGCCATCCCTGACAAGAAATTTACGCTCTATCTCCTTACCCATGGCTCAGGCGTCGCTGCCCGCTTCGCTCCCGGCCGGGACGCTCAGCGGGTCGCCGGCACGCTCGTCGGTCAGGGCCAGGGAGATCACCTCGGCGGTGTCGGCAACATAATGAAACTCAAGGCCCGAGAGATACATCGCGGGGATCTCCTCGACATCTTTGCGGTTTTGGTCGCTCAGGATTATGTCGGTCACTCCGGCGCGCTTGGCGGCCAGGATCTTCTCTTTGATGCCCCCCACCGGAAGCACTCGCCCCCTGAGGGTTATCTCGCCGGTCATGGCTATGCGGGAGCCCACCTTGCGGCGCGTGATGGCCGAGACAATGGCCGTGGCCATTGTGATGCCGGCCGACGGGCCATCTTTGGGGATTGCCCCCTCGGGGACGTGGAGATGCAGGGCCAGACGCTCCATCACCTCGGGGTCGATGCCCAGGGCCGGGGCATTGGCCTTTACCCACTGAAGGGCTATCCGGGCGCTCTCCTTCATGACATTGCCGAGATTGCCCGTGAGGGTGAGGCTCGGCCCTTTGGCTATGGTGGCCGAGGCCTCGATATAGAGGATGGTGCCCCCGGCCGAGGTCCAGGCCAGGCCGGTCACCACTCCGGGATAATCGTTGCCCTCATAGCGCTCGGGATTGAATATCGGGGCGCCGAGGAGAGCGCCAAGGTCAGCGGGGCCTATCGTCCGGGGCCACTCTTTATCATCCACCTTTGCCACCACCACCTTGCGGATGATGGCGGCGAGTTTTTTCTCGAGCTGGCGCACTCCGCTCTCGCTCGTATATCCGTCGATGATGGCGGCGATTGCCTCAGGGGTCAGGTCTATCTCCTCGGGGGTCAGGGCATTGTCGGAGCGCAGACGGCTGAGCAGATGACGCCGCGCTATCTCTATCTTCTCTTCCTGAAGATAGCCCGAGATGTCTATCACCTCCATGCGGTCAAGCAACGGCTGGGAGATGGTGGAGATGCTGTTGGCGGTGGCGATAAAGAGCACTTTGGATAGGTCGAAGTCCACATCGACATAGTTGTCGTGGAAATGGCTGTTTTGCTCCGGGTCAAGCACCTCAAGCAGGGCCGCCTGCGGATCGCCTTTATAGTCGCCCCCGGTCTTGTCGATCTCGTCGAGGAGCATCACCGGGTTGGCCGAGCCGGCGCGGCGCAGGGCATCGATGATGCGGCCCGGCATGGAGCCGATATAGGTCCGCCGGTGGCCGCGGAGCTCGGCCTCGTCGTGGAGGCCGCCGAGGCTCACTCGCTGATATTTGCGCCCTAAGGCTTTGGCGATAGACTGTCCTAAGGAGGTCTTGCCCACGCCCGGTGCTCCTACGAGGCATATTATCGGCGCACGCCCCTCGGGGGTGTTCATCAGGATGGCCAGCTGCTCTATGATGCGCTCCTTGACCTTCTCAAGCCCGTAGTGATCGGCATCGAGGATCTCCCGCGCCCCTGACAGGGTGGTGGTCAGAGGGTCGATCTTCCCCCAGGGGAGCTCTAAGAGCAGCTCGAGATAGGAGCGCGCCACGGCATAGTCGGGGCTGTTGGGGGCCAGGCGGTTGAGCTTGTCCCACTCGCGGTTGAACATAGCCGCCGCCTCTCCGGGCCATTTCATCTCGTCGGCGCGCCGCCGCAGGGCCGTCAGGTCGTCGTGGGCATCGCCATAGAGCTCGTTGCGTATCGCCTCGAGCTGGTGGTGGAGCACTGTCTCGCGCTGGGCATCCGACAGGCTCCGCTGGGTCCGCTCTTTGATGACGTTGAGCAGCGATGCCATCTGCTCGCTCACCGAGAGGTGGCTCATCAGGGCAAAGGCTCGGTCTTTGAGCCTTATCATCTTGAGCATCTCCTCTTTCTCTTCTGTCGTCAGGGGGGCGTTGGAGCAGATGAAGTTGATTATCTCAAGGGGGTTTTCGAGGTTGCTCAGGTTCATGATGAAGTCGGAGCTCTGCTCGTCGCCGCCCTCCAGAAGATGTCTAATCTGGGAATGGATCTCACCCACGACGCAGGCAAATTCCTTGTCGTCGCGGGCCGGCATCCGGTCTTTTATCACCTTGGCCTTGATGGTCATTATCCCCGGGAGGGGGGTGGTGGCGCCCGGGCCCATGATCTTTATCTTGTCGATGGCGCTGACAAGGGCGGTCTTGGTCCCGTCGGGGAGCGTAAAGGCCTTCATCACCCTCACCGTCACTCCATATTTATATAGGTCGTCGAGCTCCGGACGCTCCGTGTCGGGGCTCTTCTGGCATATCAGCGCCACAGCCGCATTATTGGCCGAGGCGTATTCCGCCACAGCCAGAGAGCTCTCGCGACCAAGCGATATCGGGGCCACTACGGATGGAAACAATACCATATCCCTGACCGGAAGCACCGGCAGGGCATCCATATCCACATTAAGGTCTTTGGCGCTCGCGTTTACATCCACATGGCCGAAAGCCACAAGTCCCTGAGGACGGTCGCTCTTGGTTTCCATAGACTTAGGCTTCTCATTGGCGTTGTCGCCGCTATTCTGATCATTGTTCATACCGTTAAAAAATGCGAGCTGAAATTAAGATGCCCGGGGGCCTCGCCCATCCCCCGCCATCGCAAACAAGACTGCAAAGTTACGCAATTTTTTTGTTTTTTCATCCACGCTGCCCTTGGCGATGCTTCTCCGGGCGCGGCGGGAGGGTAGGCCGCTAAAAGTCAGCCTACCCTCCCCGCCCCATTGAAGCGCAAATCCATCCGGATTTAGCGTTAAAATTTGTTAAACATTTGGGGGGGGGTAATTTTTGGCGTAATTTCGCTCGCCGACCTTTCCGGGGCAGCACAAACGACAATAAGACAATAATAATCAATAAAATAAGCCACCATTAAGCCTAAGAAACATGAGAAGACTTCTACTCATTCTGGCGGTTTTACTCTCGGCCGTAGGTTTCACCACCCACGCTGCTGATGTTACCGTCAATCCGCCCACGGGCGCGGTTACTTCCGCTTCAAACATCCAGATTTCGTCCGGGGACACCAAGCACTATTACCAGATAGTCAACTACCGCAAGCCGGGAAGCACACAACAGGCATCAACTGAGGCCGAGCGCGCTGTCTTGACCGTCCAGACTGTTGCAGGTGAGCTTGCAGGCTCAGTGCCCAATAATTTCAGCTATTGGTATATCACCGGCGATGATGAAAACGGCTATGTGCTCAACAACGCATTCGACAACCTTCCCTTGAAGTATAACGGCAAGAACGGCAACGGCAAGCTTCAGGCCTCTCTTACCGGAACTGAGACCTCTACCGATCTGCTTCTCACTTTCGTCAACAAAGACGACACATACACCAAGGGCTTCGCTATCGTTGTCAAAAACAACGATTTCAACCCTAATAATCAGGCCCTTGACTTTGGCGACACAGGCTTAAGCAACTGGCAGACTTCCAGTCAGATCGCGCTGGGCAACACCTGGTATTTCTTGCCAGCTGATGAGGAAACGGTCAATGAAGCCATTGAAGACCAGAAGCTGCCTGTGGCCCTCCCCACCGAAGAGAATCCCTCGGTGGATATGGTGTTCCAAGCCAGAAACAACCCCAACTACTTCCTCGGAGCCATCCACCTCAGCGCATTTGCTTTTGCCACAAAAGATGCCAACGAGCATATCGTATGGACCATAGAGAAAACCGAGACCGACGGCCAGTATTACATTAAGAATAAAGGCCTGTCATATGACGAGGGCGTGGATATGTATCTCGGTATCGGGGAAGACAATTTCGCCACTATCACGTCGGAGCCGACGCCTTATATCATTGCGGATCAGACCACCGCAGGATATGTCTATATCCAGCCCGCTTCATGGGAAACAAGCATGAGCGGAAAGGGCCTGAATGCTCAGGGAGGCTTCGGTAATAACGTCATTACACGTCCCAGAGTACAGTTAAATGATTTTGACAAAAATGACCCAGGCTCCGGTTGGCTGATGATGAACCCCGGCAAGAAATCAGTCTTGCAGGCTCGCACCAACGACCTCGCTACATTCTGTGAAAACACTACCACCCTCATTGACTATTTTGCCGGAATCAATGGCCTTATCAAGGAGGGCAGCGACGTCGAGACCCTCAAAACCACTCTGAGCAACGTCAGCTCCACCGTCTTAGGCGACGACAGCCCGACGGGCGATGAGCTCGAAACAGAGTTCCACAAGGCTCATCAGGCAAAGATTGACTTCTATGCCACCATCGACGCCGCGACCAACATCTCTCTCCAGGCCAAGGACAATAATTACCTCTATAATCACCTCGAGAGCGAAGGCACCGGCACCACTCCTCAGCCCCACGCCCACGCCAGCGAGACTCTCGGCTTTGCCGCAATATGGCATCTTGTCAACTCCACCGCTTCCGACTTCCAGAACAGCGGCATCCATATCAACAGCTACTATCGCTCTGCAACCGAGAATATCGGCCCCGGCATGGATGGCGCTTCGATGGACAATGACGGCTGGACCCCCTCATGGTATACCATCACCGTCAATAATGAAAATGTGAGCGGCATCCTCTGGACCAATGCCAATGGCTATCAGTATCTCAACACCGATGCCACTCACCCCAATGCTCCCTCCAATGTCAACCGCGACATTAACTCCGGCTCGCTCTGGACCATCGACCGCGTGTACGTCCCCAAGACTATTACAATCGTCGAGGCCCCGGCTGACGACACCCCCGCAACCACTGCTGAGGGCGATGACGACAACTCCACCATCACTATCCTCTCCAACGGCGCTCCCGTGAAGCTCACCACCGTGATGACCTCCGACGTGGAGGGACAGGATGTCACCCCCGGCCTCACCGGCGTCAACTGGACCATCAACCCTGAGACCGGCGTTGCGTCTATCGAGGGCAATGGCGAGCTCGGCTCGGCTTATCCCGAAGATGCTTTCAACGACCTCAATGGCTACACCTTCGGCATCGTCACCCCCACTGCCCCCGGCACAGCCACCATCACCGCCACTTCGCCGATGTTCCAAAACCCCGGCGACGGCCGCGAAAACCCCTTCGGCGAGGTGACTCTCACCGTTGAGAAGCCCACCTACTCCGTGGTCTTCGACCCCACTGCCATCTCCGACATGACCACCACCTCTGAGGATCTGACCGTGACCGTGAAGATCATGGATGGCGAGACCGAGGTCGATGATGCAACCTGG
>CAZAUV010000103.1:0-8640 GCA_964488335.1 uncultured Bacteroides sp. | reverse complement strand
CTTCTTGATGGGGCTCTGCTCGGTGACGGGGTTTTCGTCGGGCTCGCCGTAGACCGTGCACGACGATGAGAACACGATGCCCTTGACGCCGTTGGGGCCCATGAGGTCGAGGAGGTTCATGAGCGTATTGAGATTGTTGCGATAATAGAGGATGGGCTTCTCCATCGACTCGCCGACGGCCTTTGAGGCGGCAAAGTTGATGATGCCGCGGATGTCGGGATATTTGGCGAAGAGGGCCTTGAGGGCGTCGATGTCGGTGCAGTCGGCCTCGACAAAGTCGGGGCGGATGCCGGTGATGCGCTCAATGCCGTCGAGGACCTCCACATTGGAGTTGGAGAGATTGTCGATGATTACCACGGGATAGCCGGCATTCTGGAGCTCCACGGTGGTGTGGGAGCCGATGTAGCCGGTGCCTCCGGTGACGAGTATTCTCGGTTTGCTCATGATATTGGGTATTAAGAGGTTGTTTATGGTAGGGGCCGGGGGCGCTGAGGGCCCTCCCGGCGGTGGCGCAAATTTACGCTTTTGCGCCGAAAACGCCAAATAAAATTTAACGGCGGGGGCTAAATGTTAAAAAACCGAAGAGGGATGAACTTTTTTTTCAAAAAATTTGGAGGGACGGAAACCTTGCCTTACTTTTGCACGAAATCTAAAACAACAACACGGCATCCCTGCCACCGCAATCTTATTCCTAATCATGATAACAACATCAGCCACTCTCCAAAGCTCCGTCTCCATCTCTGAGAAAATCGATCGCGTTAAGAAGATTGTGATAGCCTCCTGCATCGGCCTCGCTTATATGGCCGCCGGCGCTCTGGGCCTCTACCTCATCTACGACTTCGGCCAGTCCGTAGCCGCCGATCAGACCGTCGTGGCTCAGGCTGTCGACTGATCGCCCCTCCACAGGTATCTCCCTGCAGGCGCACACACCCCCACACACACTTCCCCGCATCCGCTACTGAAACACACCCTCTGCCGGAACCTTACCGGCCCTCGGAGCGTTGTCTATATAGAGTGACACACAATCATTGAGTGAGACCCGCTCGTCCCTCCCCTCATAATCCCCCAAAAACACACTATATTACTATGGACAACGCAAATATTTCAGCAGATATCTCCCGTCAGGCATCCGCCACAGCAGAGGCCGCCGCTTCTGTCAGTGCCCAGGCCGCCAAGATAGCCGCCACCGAAGGCGCGCAGGCCCTCAAAGACCGGGCCGCCGATACCCTCAGCGCCGCCAAGGCCCAGGCTTCAGATAAGATAGCCGACCTCAAAGAGCGCGCCGGCGACATCGCCGACCAGGCCCGCACCAAAGGCTCGGCCATTGCCGATCGCCTTAAAGAGAAGAGCGGCGACCTGCTCGACTCGCTCGGCGACTCCCTCCACGGCCTCGCCGACCGCCTCAAAGACTGACGATAGACAGACATAAAAGCCTTGCGCGGCATCCCGCTCCCCATCCGTAGAGAGCGGGATGCCGCGCAAGGCATCTTCACCCGCCCGCCATCTCCGATGACAGACCTCCGGACTGAAGTCCGCCGGAGCGCAGGGGGCACAATTTCTAATCAATATTTCGGGGACGCATACATCATGACGGAAATATCACAGGTGGCTTCAGCCCCATCGGTTGCGGTGGCTGTGATGGTTGCTTCGCCCATTCTTATAGCCGTCACTTTTCCGTCGGCGACTGTTGCCACCGAAGGATTGGATGATGTCCACTTCACGTGATCGACCTTATTGCCTTTAGCCTTAAGATAAATTGATTCACCTGAGTTTATGACCGAAGCGAGCTGATTGAGTTTGATGGAAGCCCGGAACATCTGACCGGTTACCCGTATCTCACATTCTTCAGTGATCTCGCCACACCGGGCCGTTATCGTTGCTGATCCTGACTTATATGTGTTTACCGTACCATCCTTGACCGTAGCTATCCCCGGGTCAGACGAGGTCCATTCCACCTTTTCATTCCGAGCGCGTTCGGGATATAACACTGTCGTGATCAGGGTGGACTCGCCCGCGTTGATAAGGGCAAATGTCTGATTAAGTTTGATACACTTGACCTCAGATGTTGCGGGTAAAGGATCATCTTCCCGGTCGTCATTGTCGCTGTTGCAGGCTGAGCCCGTCATTGTCAGCGAAGCGACGGCAATAAACAGGGCGGCATATTTTTCTGCTGTCTTTACGAAGCTCCTTGTCAGATTTTTGATATTCATATTGGCAGGCTGTTGATGATTATTTGATTGTTGTCAGATATATTAATGTGATTTGTTGCAGTCGCTGCTTTTGATCCATCCTAAAGTTGAGCCATTTAATATGGCGAAAAGCTGGTTCTCGACAATTTCAGGGGATTTGAGCACCATGCCTCCCGCTGAGTTAAATGAGCTATACCCGGCATGATAATAGTCTTTTATTCCGGATGTGAGGTCGCTGATCATTTTTTCTGAGATCTCAGAAGAAATTATTCCGCTATCCCTCAGAGCTCTTAGCCGGAATGAAGAAGTATCGGGATTGACCTCCAGGCTTTCCAGCGAATAATTAAGGCTGAGGTCTTCATTATCGGTCTTAACCCAGTGACCGGTTGCGGATATATTTAGTATCAGTCGACAGTCAAGAGCAGAATCATTGTGGCTGAATACCATAAGGTTGGTGATGGAAAAGGTTGAATCGGGCCGGAGGGTCAAAGTCTCGGAACCTTTCAGAAACAGACCGGGCTCTTCAGCCTCCCGCGACCACACACCGGTGTAGTCGGTGTCTGCCGACCCGCAACTCAAAGCCATGCAGGCCAATGAAACTGCAATTATTACAATGATATGTCTCATTTCCGGTTTAGAATAATAATTGACAGAGCCGTCTGGCACACCTCGCTCTCCTTCTTCTGACGTTTTGAGGAGATAGCAAAGTCGCAACTCCCTACATTTAGTTTAAGATCCTTATCGCTGTCTGCAAATGTTCCCTCAAATACAGATTGTTGCATATAAAACGAAATCCTATATACCCATTTCTTACCATCGGGGACAATGTAGATAGGCTCATTTGGAAACTTATAGCGGTCGTTGATAGCAGTGGAATCAATGTTGAGCGAAGGAGAATCGGCCTTGAGGGTGTAGATGACCATCACCGAATCATTAATCGTGTTGAGGGTGATGTCGTATGAAAGGGTCTTAGCAATCCCGTATCCCGAAACCCTGTCCATTTTGCGCGGTTTTATGAATAACACCATTTCGTCGCCGACGGAATGATAGACTATTTGCTTATTTGGATTACCGGCAAGCATGGGCAGCGACAGATACAATGCCGTCAATAAGAATATGACCGTATTTTTCATATGGCTGTCAAAAAAAAATCGGCGGAGTGAAGATTATCTGACTCTTTCGCTCCGCCGAAATGTCTTACAACTGATTAGTCGCCGTAAACATAAGTGGTAATGGTGGTGAAAAGGCCGAGGACAGAGAACTCCTGAACGTCTATGTGGGAAATCTTTTTGATTCCGGCCTCTTTTGCTGCAGCCTGGATGCCGCTGTTGCCGGTGGAGATAAGGCCGAGGACCGCCGTACGCTGGGCCTTACCGACTTTGGTGCCGAGGGTGTTGGAGGTAGCGGTGCCCGCTGTTACATAGTCGGTGTAAAGGCCGCCGTAGGTGCCGCAACTTGTGACAGAAAGGGCTAAAGCAGCTAAAGCTGCACAAGCAAATTTTTTCATAACAAGAATTGTGATGATTTGATAATTATGTGATTATGCGCTAATTGCAGTATCTTATATTTCGTGGAGGCAAATTTAAGTCAAAATTACCCCCCCCCAATTTTTTAACATATATTAACTATGTGCTTTAATAAGTGTTAAATGCATCGCGGTATGCAGGGGTATGAAATCAGATTGCGGCTAAATCTCGCCTGAAACGGGAGATTTAGCCGCAATCCGATTATGTGGTAAGGGATTAGCGGATGAGGGTCTTGACGCCGTCGATGATATAGAGGCCGGGGGCGGTGATGCGCGGCAGGCGCCGACCCTGAAGGTCATAGATGCCGGCGCGGGCGCCGAGGCTGTCGGTGTCGCCGGGGGCGGTGACTGCCTCAAGGCCGGTGGTGGGGTCGGTGGAGTAGACCAGGCTCACGGTATGGTCTTTCAGGAGGCAGTCAAGGCCTTTGTGGCCGTCGATGCTCTTGAGATAATAGCCCTTGTAGGCGGGGGCGGCATAGAAGAAGCCCTCGCCGGCAGCGCCATAGGCCGAGGTGGTGCCCAGAAGGTTGCCCTCCTCGTCGTAGGCTTCGGAAGTGACCTTATAATAAGGCTCGGCGATGAACTCATAGATCTGATAGGGGTGGCCGTCGCCGCTCCAGCCGTGGAGGGTGAAGTCGGGGCCGCCGTCCCAGGCCATATCGCCCTGCTTGATGTTCCAGTGGTCGCCGGCCCGGGCAAAGGTGGAGACTACGGGGGAGGCGGAGAGGGGGCATGAGGCGCCTCGGGGGAGGGTGCCGACATACATCCCGGTGGGCTGATTGAAGAGGGCGAAGCCGGCTCCGGAGGGCTGGAACTGCCAGATGGCTTCAGGGCCGAGAGGGAGGGTGCGCTTGCCGCCGACGATGTCGCCGGAGGCTATGCGATAGGCCGAGCGGTCGGAGTGGGCGTCGTAGACCACATAGGAGTTGCCCCCCTTGATCTCGGTGACGGCCTCGCCGAGAGCAAGGACACCGAGGGTGGCATCCGTGGTGTAAGTGGCTGCGATGGTGAGGTCACCGGTGAGGTCGAGCGATGCGCCCTGAGGCTGCGAACCCTCGACGAGGGTCATGGCGGGGCGATCGGGGTAGGCCACCACATAGGGCTTGTCGGCGGAAGCTTCTTCGGTGATGGCCGGCAGGAGGACACCGTCGGTGGTGGCGCCGGTGAAGGTAATGGTAAACGATGAGCGCCGATATGTGGCGGTGACCTTACCGGCAGCGGGCGCTCCGGCGCTGACAAATGTGTAGCCGGGGATGACAGGGGCCGTGGTGGCATCGACGGCAGCGCCGGCGGGGAGGCCGATGGTAAGGGTGGCAATTGTCTGGCCGGCGGACCGGCAGGTGACTGTGGTGGGGGTCACTTCGGTGGCGATCCATTCGGCGCCGAGGGCAGCGGCGGCGGGGAGGGATGCATTGTCGCTGTTGCCGGCGGTGATGGTCATGGGATATTTGCGCGATGTGGCGGGCAGGGGCCAGAGGGTGGCGGTGCCGTAGCCGAGGGCTATGGTCGATGAGGGTGTCACGCCGGTGACGGTAAGCGCGGCGGGTGATGCGCCGAGAGTGGCGCCCTGACCGTAGCCTGACTCAAAGGGGGCAGCGGCAGCGATGGCGCGCGAGGTGGAGTGGTTGATGAGGGTCACCGTCTGCGAGCCGTCGGCGTTATCTGTGGCTGAAGCCACCCGCCAGATGATGGCTTCTGTGGGATCGGCCGAGTGGCTGAGGCGGTCGCCGCCGAGATCGGCGATAAAGGTGTGGCTGCTCAGGGTGGGGGCTATGGCTGCGTTGGCAAAGGTGTAGGTCTTACCGGCCACGAGCTTGGTGAAAGGAATGGCGGCCGCCGGGCCGGGGGTGGAAGGATTGTTGTCGTTGCTCCCTCCGAGTTTCCAGATGCCACCGTTGCCGTCGGTGGGGTCGCCGTAGCAGTTCACGGCAAAGTTTTGACCGCCGAGGGCAGCATTGACATACACTCCCTCTGCCTGATCTGACTTGAAGGCGATGGTGGTGGCGCCGTCGGAGGTAGTGGCGCGGTGGGCATTGTCGATGGAGAAATTGTAGTGGCGGGCCGAGGGGTCATAGTCCCAGCGGCCGGTGTTGTTGGTGGCTGTCGGCGCGGGCTTCACGGAGCCTTCGGGGAGGCTCTTGTTGACGAGGGCATAGAGCCCGTCGGGGCCCTTCTCAAACTGCCAGAGCTGAGCGTCGTAGTTATTGTCGGAGGCTGAGGCGGGGGCGTTGAGCCAGAGGCGGAGAGGCTGGGCGTTGCCGGTGCCGATGAGTGTGTGACCCTCGGCGAGCAGCTCCATGGCCTGGCCGTTGCGGCCGTTGCCACCGCCCTGAGAGAGGAGCTGATACCATGTGCCGGCCTTGGGATGGGTCTCATCTTCGTTGCCGGAGCCTTCGGAGGGCACCTCTATGCCGCCGGCAGCGCCGGTGTAGAAGTTATAGCCTAAGAGGGTGAGGAGGGCGGCATCGGCGCTCATGCGCGAGGTGAAGCCTGAGTAGTCGCGGGCGCTGACGGGGGTCCAGGCATTCTCGGCGATGGCCATGATGCGGGGGATGAGGAGATATTCGAGATAGTCGGGGGTGGCCACGCGCTCTGACCAGAAAGTGCCCTGGATGCCCTCGCAGAGGGAGCCCGTGGGGGTCTGGGTGTTATAGATCTGTGTAGGGGAGCAGTCGCCGTTGCCGTTGGCGGGGATATCGTCGCCCGGCAGGCGGCGGTTGACATAGAAATTGCCCTGGGGAGTGAAGATATATCTCAGGCCATTGTTTTGAGCGGTGTTGGCGGCGCCGGAAGCACCGGTCCAGCACATCACGATGGGGTTGGCGCGCTTGATGGCGGCCAGGTCGGTCCCTCCGGCGGTGAGGCTCTCGTTCCAGACGATGAGCTCGCGGCCGCGCTCGGCGGCAAAGGCGGCCATCTCCTCGGTGAAGTGGCTCTGGAGGGCGCGATAGTCGGTGAGCCCGAGCTTGGTCATCAGGTTCTGGCAATAGATATTGTTTTTCCAGCGTGTGTCAGGACATTCGTCGCCGCCGATATGGATGCGCTTCGAGGGGAAGATGTCCATCAGCTCGGTCAATACATCTTTGGCAAACTCCACAGCGGCGGGGTTGCCGATATTGAGCACGTCGTTGTAGATGCCACCGGTCTGGGCAACGGAGTGGGAGCCCTCGGGGTTGCACGAGAGCTGGGGATAGGCAGCAATGGCGGCCGAGAAGTGGCCGGGCATCTCCACCTCGGGGATGATTTCGATATGGCGCTCGGCGGCATAGGCCACGAGGTCGATGAGCTCCTCCTTAGTGTAGGAGAAGGGACCGTAAGGGCGATTGAGCCACACTTCCGTCTTGGTGGCCATGTCGACAAACTGGGCGTTGGGGGCGGTGGCGCCGACGGTGGTCAGCAGAGGATATTTCTCTACGGGGAAGCGCCAGCCCTGATCGTCGGTCAGATGGAAGTGGAAGACGTTCATCTTGTAGAAGCTCATCAGATTGAGGATGCGCTTGATTTCATTGACATCAAAGAAGTGGCGCGATACATCGAGCATAAATCCTCGATAGCTGTAGCGGGGCTCATCGGCGATGTCAACGTAGGGAAGGGCATAGACGCGGTCGTCGGCTGCGGGCATGGCGGCCATCACATTGGCCGGAAGCATCTTGCGGATGCTCTGGAAGGCATAGAAGGCGCCGGTGGGGGTCGAGGCGGTGATGGTAATTCCCGAGGGGCCCACCTTGAGGGTATATCCCTCGGGGGCTATCTTGGCATCGAGGGAGAGGGTGATGTCGCCGCCCGCAGATGAGGCTGCTGTCTTGCCTTGATTGCCTGTAGCGGCGGCATAGAGCTCGATAAACTTGTCGGCCTCAGTGGCCATATCGGCCGTCACTCCCTGCCCCAGGGCCACGGTGAAGCCCTGCGGGAGAGTGTAGCTGCCATCCCTGACGGTCATCCTGGCCGGAGCGGGGGTGATGTTGACCGCGGGAGCGGCAGCGTCGGCCCGGGCAATGCCGATGATTGTCAGGAGGCCGACGATGATGTGTAATAGACGATAATTCATAGATTTAAGGTAAAATAAAATAATGAGGAGCGAGGTGATTTACACGTTGAAGAGGAAATGGAGTATGTCGCCATCCTTGACCACATATTCCTTGCCCTCGACGCCCATCTTACCGGCGGCACGGACGGCGGCCTCTGAGCCGAGGCTTACATAGTCGTCGTATTTGATTACCTCGGCGCGGATGAAGCCTTTCTCAAAATCGGTGTGGATGATGCCGGCACATTTGGGGGCCTTTGAGCCGCGGAGGAAGGTCCAGGCGCGCACCTCGTCTTCGCCGGCAGTGAAGAATGTCTGGAGGTCGAGCAGGGCGTAGGCCGAGCGGATAAGGCGGCTTACGCCGCTCTCCTCCAGGCCTATCTCGGCCAGAAACTCGCGGCGCTCCTCCCAGGTGTCGAGCTCGGCGATGTCGGCCTCGGTGGCGGCGGCCACGATGAGCATCTGGGCCCCCTCACCTTCGATGGCGCGGGCCACGGCCTCAGTGTATTTATTTCCGGTGGCTGCCGAGGCGTCGTCGACATTGCAGACATAGAGCACCGGCTTGGAGGTGAGCAGGAAGAGCTCGCGGGCAAAGCGCTGCTCGTCGGGGGTGTCGTGGTCGACGGAGCGGGCCGGCTTGCCCTGGTCGAGGGCTTCCTTGATGCGGGCGAGCACCTCATATTGCATCTTGGCCACCTTGTCGCCTCCCGTGGTGGCCTGTTTCTGGGTCTTGGCGATGCGGCTCTCTACGGTCTCGAGGTCTTTGATGAGGAGCTCGGCATCGATGATTTCCTTGTCGCGGACGGGGTCGACGGAGCCGTCGACATGGGTGATATTGTCATCGTCGAAGCAGCGGAGGACGTGGAGGATGGCGTCGGTCTCGCGGATGTTGGCAAGGAACT
>CAZAUV010000102.1:0-8690 GCA_964488335.1 uncultured Bacteroides sp. | reverse complement strand
ACCTCTTCCAGCAGTATGTCATGCTCAAGAACGCCATCCGCGAGATGGGCGGCTACGAGGCCGACGAAGAAATCGACTGATCCCTCCCCGGCGGCATAATCCCGCCACCACCAACCCATAAGCGGGGGCCGCGCATTCACGCGGCCCCCGCCCCTTTTTATCCATATCGAATTATCCCCTCATCCCCCCCCACATTAATGACGAGTTATCAATAGATATAGAAAAAGTCAATTGACCAATCTGGAAAGCCAATGGTTCTCTCATACGCCCATTGATTAGAGGTTTAATTTGGGGAGTGAGTTAACGATGTCAACGGTCTGGGTTGATACACCAATGATGGCAAGGAGCAAGTCAAGAATGTATCTCGGTTGTTTATGTTCCTTAGACCAGTCGTTGGGGTCGTTGATGATGAGCGATTTTGAGTCTTGCGAAACAGCGTAACGCTCCATTATCCACTCAATAGCGGACTTTCCATTGACGATATATTCATAGGCTTTTGCAGGAATATTCTCAATGGTGATGTTGCCGTGGAATCTGCCAAAATAATCGAGTTCGGTCATGGTGCAGATAACTTAAAAAGGTAAATCATCATCAAATTGAGTAGAAAAATTGCTTCTATGAGGAAATACTTAATCGAGACGTTCGGGGTCAGACTGGTTTTCCCGATACTTAGCAATGAAGTCGGCAAGAAGAACTCTGTTAGCTCCGCGAGAGAAATTATGTCTATGCACATCGTCAACTTCCGAATGACATTGAATACAAAGACATTCAAGATTGGTTTCTCTATTATCGGTCTTGTTCCCATTTTTGTGATGAGTCTGCATAAATTGGTGGTCAAAACCATCTTCAACATGTACCCCGCAACGCTCGCAAGTAAAATGATGTGTAGAACGATAAGCAAATGAGATGGACTCCCAATCTTTAACATAACCATAAAAATCTAACTCCAATTGCTCAGGTTCTCTCACATCTCCAGCCTCTTTGAGAATTTCGACAAAGTCAGTCGAGTCACTAACTCTCATCGCTTCTTCAGCAATTAACATTGAGCGGCAATATCCGCACAAGTCCATATGCTCAACCAGAACCTCTTTTCTTGCATTACTTGAGAAAACTTTGATTGGTTCAGCATTTGCAAAGCGGTAAGCATTACGACCGAAACTTTCTATTGCCTGGCATTTGCAGACATGAAATTTTGGTGTCCTTTTACTACCTTGCCATTCAAAGTAGAAAGCAGATTTATACATAAACCCACGGCGTTTAATTCCATCGTCGTCAATATAGAAAATTCCGCCGTCCTCAAAGAGAATACGTTTACCGATGTCTTCAGGAAGAACGTCAACGGTGCCGACAGTCCGCCATGCTCCGGCTTCACCGATAACCACACCCATAGATTGCAGTTTATCTTTGAGCTTGGGAAAAGTGAAGATTGGCTCCTCTTTAGGGGAGTCGAGCCATTCTTCATCAAAATCGATGTTAATATCAAAACTCATTTTTCGGAATTTTGCTTAACGAAGTTCTCAAGAACTTCATCGCCACTGGTTACTATACGAAATTCAACACGACGTGATAAATCCTTGTCAATGGGCTTTCCAGACCTAAGGGTGTATTCGCCATTAGAGTCAAGTGCTTTGCCGTAGGAAAGACCATTTGCAGTAAGCCAAAATTCAAGTTGGTGCTGTTGCTCAGGAGTATATTGCTGATAGGTTGGCATAGAGCGAAAGTATCTAACTACGCTTAATGCTCGCTGCTGAGAAAGCATAGCGTTAGCAATATATGGGTCCTGGTCATAACGAGGAATAGGGACATCGTCAGTGTGTCCTTCAATTCGGATTTCTTGAATTTTGTTTGAGAGAGAGTCGTTTAGAAGAATATTAAAATATCGTGGAAGAAATTCGTCAAGAATTTCTTTGAAGCGCGGTGTAAGTTCGTAAGAGCCGGAAGCAAAAAGGACTGTCGGCTCTTTGAATTTCATAGTAAGGTCCTTGCCGATGGCCATTTGCCATTTGAGGGTATCACCGGCAAACTCCTTGACAAGTTTTTCGTGCATTTCATTCTTGGTCTCTACATAATCAGTCAGAACGGATTGATTTTTCTGAACTCGGCTTATGTAGGCAACGGCAACGAATAGGAAAATAACCATTAGACCCGTCATAAGATCAGAAACGGAGAGCCATACATTTGGTTTCGCCATAATTATCTACGATTTCCGACCTGTTCGACCATTTTAGTAATACAGTTGTCAAGTTCTGCCAGAGTAGCACCTAAGCGACGATAGAAAGACTGGTCAAGAGAAGTCAACTGAGTATTAAGCGTTTGTGAACCCTTGGATATTATGCTGACTCCTTCTTCCATTTGTTTGCGCGTACCTTTCCAAAACTCTTCGTTGTAGTCTTTAATCTTGCTGAGTTCTTCAAGTTTATCAATAAGGAGAGTAACGCCGTCAACGAAGTTGCGCTGCTTTCGTACCCATTCATTAAGGGCTTTCGTGGAAGCTTCGAAAGACTCCATATTAGACTGCGAGAGTTCGGCTGTCTTTTGGAGGTGGTCGGCAGTCTTGATGAATTTTTCATCATTGACGATAACCTCGTTCAGTGCGTCCACAATCTGACGGAGTTTTCCACCCTCGGAAACAAGGCTTTCGGTGTCGCTCTTAACTCTATCAAGAGAATTAGAAGTAGCTTCAAAATTGGTAGCCATTTCTTTATATTGACGTGTCAGCGAGGCAATCATTTCTTTATTCTCTTGTTGCCACTGATTGAGACGTTCAACTGATTTATTCAATTGGTCGAAATTCTCTTGAATGAGTTTGTTAATGAGGGTGTTCATCTGCTTTTGGAACTCCTCAGTAACTTTCTTCATCACTTCTACCAATGCTTCGGTATTGCTCTTTTTGAGTAATTCAGTAAATTCATCAAATTTACGTTCAAGAAGATCATTGGTCTTATCCATACTGCGCTCAATCTGATCTACCTCTGCATCGAGAATATCTTTGAGCTTTTGGACCTGTTCGTTAATTTGGTCTTGAGTGCCGCTCATGCCGGAAACCACATCCAGGATTTCTCCGACGTGGTGTGTATATTCAGCAACTTCACCTGAAGAGTTCTTAACATCTTCGAGGGTGGCGGCTTGAGATACGGTTGCTTCTTCCAAATTACCGATAGATTGCACCAAAGCGCCCGATGTTTCTTTTATAGTAGAGAGTGCGGTTTCCTGACTGCGCTCCAATATAATAAGAGAGTCTATTGCCGAGGCTATGCCCCCTTGCGAGGAATTTATGCTCGTGAGGGTTTCGGCAATAGATGACTGCGACTGCTTAACCTTTTCCATAACATCGCCCATTGTTCGGTAAAAAGCCTTACGGTCTTTTTCCTGTTCTTGCATTTGCTGTGCGAGTTGCTGAATAGTGGACTTATTAAGTTCACTCATTTGTTGCACGGCTTGGCAGATAGTTCCGGCGGCTTGGTTGATATCCGAAACACCGCCGTCTTTTTCGTCTTGCTTTCGGCTGATAAAAGCAGAAAGTATCATTGAGCCTATCATACCTGCCAACGAGGTAAAGAACGCAGTCTTTAATCCGTTGAGAAGTCCGGGAATGGACTTGTCAAGGTATTTGGTGTCGAAGGCGAGCAGACCGACAGTTATACCGTAGAATGTTCCGAGAACACCGAGGGTTGATACGAAGGTCGGAAAATACTCGACAATGCGACGATTGGCAAGAAGTTTATCAGACTTCTTAAATTTTATGACGAGCAATAAACAGACAACGAAGATGCCTGTAATTATTGCAAGCCATACCCAAGTTGAAGCAGGTATTGAGAGGTTCATTATTATTTGAATATCTTAATTATAGAATAGAGTTTATGATTGTCTTTTGAAGTTTATCTCAATTTGACTAAGGGGACACATGAACAATTTTGCTTTCTTACCAGTAGTTGGCTCAGTAAGACATTCCGGCTGTAACTTAAATGGGAGTGATTTCATAAAGTCTAGGCACTGTTTATTGTCTTCATCCACAATAGCAAAGACATTTTCGACTTTCAATTCGTTTTTTAACATCAAAAGCACGTGGCGCAATGGTGTACGCATAAATCTTTTGCCCTCAAAAGCCTCAAAAATACAAAAGTCAATGGTCCATTGTGGGAAATTTATGGCAACCTGGTTTAGTAACGGAGTATGAACAAAAATGAATCCCATGTAACCCTGGTCTCCGTATTTATTCATCTTAATAGAATAGCCGAATTCCAATTGCATCTCTGTTTTCTGACAAAAAATAGAGAAGTATTTTTGAACTGCTTCAGGACTTGATAAATCAAGATTTGGTAGGAACTTTTTAATGCGAGGAGATTTTTCAGCGAATAGAGAAACAATCTCCTGTTGCTGTTTATCAAAAACTATTCCAGCATCAATGGGTTGCAATCGGAGTCCACCCATAGGTATCTGTCGTAGTTGTTCAAGTGAATAATATCTATCAGATAATGCGCTCGAATATTCAGGAGTTGTTTTGGGCATTTCTGACTCAAGACCTTTTGGAGCAGAGGGATTAGAAAGAACGTTATTGGGGAAAAATTTATTGACAATCTCCATACGCCCGTTGCGATCCATAAATTCCACCATTAAAATAACCTCGCAGTTGGGGTCTTCAAATTCTGCATCGGGATATTGAGTAATATAGAATTTGAAGGAGTCTCCAACTTTTTGTGTAACCATCCAGTCTTCGAGAGAAACCACACCACGCTCTTTGTAATACTGGTCGGCTATCTTTTCGAGGGTTTTAAGAAAAGAGTCCGCAGTGTGCTGTTTCGGAGAAGGAGCAGACGAAGCTGGTTGCGGTTTGGTTTGGGGCTTCGGTTGCGGCTGTTGTTTTGGTTTGGGAGCCGGGATTAAAGTTTCCATAGCGGCTTTAATAACATAAGCACCAAATTGTTCTCCGTCTTTACACTCATCCATATAGTAATGGTTGCCGTCTTTATCGGCAGTACAAATAGCAAAGCCGCCAAGTGAATATTCCATAGTGTAATATTCATACTTACGCATTGCAGGATTCACTGCGATAATAGCCATAGCGACCTCTCCCATCATTTCATTTGACGGGGACTTTATAAGATATAAAGTAACGTCATTGCATTTTTTGAGAGTTGAGTCCGTTATTGTAGTGTCCTTGATTAAGGATTTCCACACCTTATTCTTATCAACAAGCGAACTGTATGTAAGAGCAGATTGTAAAGATGCGTGATTATGTTCCCAGTCGTGCAGACGTTTGGGGATATAATCAAAGAAAAGATAGTAATTGTATGCTGCTATCTCCGTCTTAGTTGGTTTCTTTCCGAATATAGAATCTAATAAGCCCATTGATTAGGGATTTAGTTTGGTGAGTGAGTTAACGTTGTCAACAGTTTGGGCTGAGACATCAATGATGGCAAGGAGCAAGTCAAGAATGTATCTCGGTTGTTGGTGTTCCTTAGACCAACCGTTAGGGCCGTTGACGATGAGAGATTTTTGAGTCTTGAGAAACAGCATAACGCTCCATTATCCACTCAATAGCGGATTTTTATAATTATTATTTTGAATAAAGGGCATTGCCAGGAATTTTTTTAGAACTTCATTGAAAGTCATAGTTCAGTCTCTTGATAAGAGATAAATACCATTGATTTTCATGGTATTAGCTTTTGGACTGCTAACAATATTTAGGGAGTCCAAAAAAGTTCTGTTATGTTGGAGCCCTTTTTATAAAATAATTGCTACCTTTGCACTCATTACTATCTCTTATCAAGAGATTGGCAGCCCCGGGTCCGATTTGGAGCCGGGGCTGCCGGGGTTAAGGGGGGCGCGCAGAGGGGGATTTTCTCGGCCGGCGGGGGATCTTCTCGGCCGGCGGGGGTTTTTCTCGGCCGGCGAGGGGCTTCTCGGCCGGTAGTAGCTTCTCGGCCGGCGGGGGTACTCGGCCGGCGGGGTTGGGTCAGAGGATGGAGCTGATCAGGAGGTCGTTGGCGGCGTCGACGGCGGTGGTGTCGATGGATGCGAGGTAGATGCGTGTGGTGGCTTCGGAGTTGTGGCCCATGCCCTCCGAGATGATGTTGAGCGGGATGCCTTTGTTGCGGGCGGCCGACGCCCAGCTATGGCGGGCGACATAGAGGGTAAGAGGGGTGGCGAGGCCTGCAAGGCTGCCCACCTGCTTGAGATGGCGGTTGATGCGGCACGACTGCGCCAGATAGGCGGCGCGGATGTCGGGGGCTTCCGGCGCGATGATGGGCAGCAGGAATGGCGACCGGGGGCTCCGGCCAAGTCTGTCAAGGATGGCCTGCATCGCGGGGGTCCAGCCGATCCGGATTATCTGACCGGTCTTGCGGCGGTGGTAAGTGAGATGGCCGTCGGCGAGGTCGCTCTTGCGCAGGAAGGCCATATCGATGAAGCTCATCCCCCGGAGCATGAAGCTGAGGATGAATATATCCCGGGCGAAGCTGAGGGCGGGTGACGATGACAGGTCAAGGCCGGCTATGTCTCTGACAGTTTCTATGGGGATGGCCCTCTTTACGGTCTTTTCTACTCCCGTATAAGCATGCCTGAAGGGGCGGAGGTCGGGGAGTCCGGGGCCGTCGGGGTCATCGAGGGCCCGATTGTAGAGAGCATGGAGGATGCGGTTGTAAAACGACATCGTATTGCGAGTGAGTCCACGGTCGATCATCCATGACTGATATTGGTCGATGATATTGAATGTCAGCGCGTCGAGCATGATGTCGCAGCCCTTACGGAAGGCTGAGAAGCTGCGGAGGGCGGCCGTGTAGGTCTCGGCGGTGCGGAGCTGCCCCTTGCCGCGGAGAGTCAGGATGGTGTCGCCGATGAAGTTGAAGAGGGAAAACCGGGTCTGATAGCGGCGGTATTCCGTGATGATGTCTGTGGCGGTGAAGTGCATCACGCGGGTGTCGAGGTAGTCGATGATGCGGTTGAGCCGGTTGAGATCGAGGGCTATCTGCCTGCGTATGTCGAGGACGGCTTCGCGGCGGCGGGGCTCGGGGAGGGTGGTCACGTTGCCCTCTGCGCTGTCCCATTCCGAGGGCAACAGACGATAGGGGGTGGTCATGCAGCGCGACCGGCGCTGATGGCAGATGCGATAACGGATCGCCCCTGACGACTGTCCTTCGCGGTGGTGGAAGATAATGGATATTGTAGCCATAATCATATGTTGATTGTGAATAATCAGGCAATATAACCATGCCGTGCCGACCGGCCTCCGGCTGCCGGAGCGCCGGAGGATGCGGAGGGATGAGGCTATATGGCGAGGTGGAGCTCCGGGAGAAGGGCCTGACGATTTTGGGCCATAGTGTTGCGTGGATAAAAAAAATGCTATAATTTTGGGCTTGGTTTAATCCATTGAGTTTGCTTGAGAGACAACATCAGCCCTCGCGGCGCCCGCTTTACCGCAATCTGCGTTGGGGCCGCATAGCCGTCAGCATAGCCGCCCTGGCCATACTGACCGGGGGCCTGACGCTGAGCCTGAGCCGATTGCCCAAGGTGGCGGAGTGGCTGGTGAGGGTGCAGCTCCTTCCGGCCGTCGCGGCCTTTGCAATCACCATCTTCGTCGGCTGGCTGGCCGTGACTCTCGCCTTCGGGCGCGTCTACTGCTCGACGGTGTGCCCTTTAGGGACGGTGCAGGATGGTGTGGCGAGGCTCTCTCGCGGTATCAGCCGTAAGCCCTACCGCTATCAGAGGCCGTTACCTAAGCTGCGCTACGGAGTGCTCGTGGCGGTGCTCACCTGCCTGATGGGAGGCTTTATGATAGTGCCCTCGATCCTCGACCCCTACACGGCCTGGGAGCGCTTCTGCCTGAGCTGCCTGCGGCCCCTGCTGGGCGAGCCTGCGGCGCCGGGGAGCGTCACCGAGGTGGCCACCGGCACCTTCCTCCCCTCGCTGACCATAGCTATGGCTTCGGCCGCGGGGATGGTGACCGCCCTTCTGACCCTTATCCTCGTAGGGCTGATGGCGGCGCGGGGAGGGCGCACATTCTGCAACACGATATGCCCCGTGGGGACCACCTTGGGCGTCATAGCCCGCTATGCCATCTTCCAGATGGATATCGACACCGACCTCTGCACCAACTGCCGCCGCTGCGTCGACTCCTGCAAGAGCTCATGCATCAACCTCGACGACCATGTGGTCGACTCCTCGCGCTGCGTGGTGTGCTTCGATTGCACCGATGCCTGCCGCGACGGCGCCATCAGCTATGTGGCCACCCGCAAGCAGCTCTCCATCCCGATGATGGAGCGGACCACCCCCGACTCTTCCACAGCTGCCGGGACCTGACCTCCCGCCCATCCCGTCTTACCCATTCTTTATCATGAAACAATATCTCGAGCTCCTCGACCGGATACTCACCCACGGAACCGACCGCTCTGACCGCACCGGCACCGGCACACGCTCCATCTTCGGCTATCAGATGAAATTTGACCTCAGCGAGGGCTTCCCCCTGCTGACCACCAAGAAGCTCCATCTGAAGTCGATAATCCATGAGCTTCTATGGTTTCTTAAAGGCGATACCAATATCAGATATCTCAACGATAACGGGGTGAGGATCTGGAATGAATGGGCCGACCCTGACGGCGACCTCGGCCATATCTACGGCTATCAGTGGCGCTCGTGGCCCGACTATAACGGCGGACATATCGACCAGATCACCGAGGCCCTGGAGACCATAC
>CAZAUV010000101.1:0-8711 GCA_964488335.1 uncultured Bacteroides sp. | reverse complement strand
ATATTGACCACAAAATCGTCTTTGTCAAAGATACGCACCTCTTTCTTGACCACCTTACCCGAAGGCTCCTCGACCCAGGTTTCGGTGAAGTCGCTCTGACGCTCATTCTCGGTCGAAACGGGATTGACCTCCTCCTGCTCGCGGGTGACATAATCTTTGCGCAAGGGATAGCCCTTCCAGTCGATAGAGAGGAAGAGGCGCCTCATGTCAGGATTATTGATGAAGATGATGCCGAAGAAGTCATAGACCTCGCGCTCATAAATGCCGGCGATGGCCCAGAGGTCGGCCACGGAGTGGAGCATCGGCTTGATGCGGTCGGCGGTGGTGACCTTTACGGAGATGTGTGCGCCGGTCTTGGTGGAGGTAAGGTAATAGTAGCAGCCGAGAGAGTCGGTCCAGTCCATGCCTACGATGGTGACGAGGTAGTCAAAGGCCAGGTCAGGGTCGTCGCGCAGGGTGGTGGCGAGGCTATGCCATTGGGCATCGGGAATATTGACCACGGGGATGTTGGCGTCGTCGAAAGTGGCGTCGGGAAACAGGGTGGCAATTTTTTCCTTCATTTCAGCCATGAGGATTTATATTATTGAGTTAGAGGACGATTGAGAAAATGTGATGATGATGGAGAGGGAGGGTATGGAAGGGGTCAGTCGACCACCTCCTCGAGGGGATGATTCTTAAGAAAATCCTCCTGCTTCTCCTGGCGGTTTACTCCGCCGAAGAAGCGCTCTACCTTGATCTTGCGGGAGAGCTGCATGATGGAATAGATCATAGCCTCGGGACGCGGGGGGCAACCGGGGAGGTAGACATCGACGGGGATGATTTCGTCGACACCCATCACCACATGGTAGCTCTTGCGGAAGGGGCCGCCGGAGACGGCGCAGGCGCCGCAGGCGATGACATATTTAGGCTCGGCGAGCTGGTCATAGAGACGACGGACCACCGGGGCCATACGCTTGACGATAGTGCCGGCCACCATCATGAAGTCGGCCTGGCGGGGGGATGAGCGGGCAACCTCCCATCCGAAGCGGGCCATATCATAACGGGCTGCGCCGAGGCTCACAAACTCGATGCCGCAGCACGATGTGGCAAAAGTGAGCGGCCAGAGCGAGTTGCTTCGGCCCCAGTTGATGAGCTTATCGAGAGAGCCAACGACGATATTGGCGCCTGAATCTTGAAGTTCTTTGACGAGTTTTTCGATATATTCATTGTCCTTCCACTCGTCGTAGGGCATGGACTTGGTGGTTACTTCCATTCGAGAGCTCCTTTCCGCCAGGCATAGACGAGGCCCAGCACGAGAATGATAAAGAAAACAGCGATTGAGAGGAGGCCTGCCCCGCCGAGCGACTTAACGATGACAGCCCAGGGGAAAAGGAAGACACACTCCACGTCAAACATAAGGAATAAAATCGCAAAAAGATAATACCCTACCTTGAACTGAGCCATAGACTCGCCTCGGGTAGGGATACCACATTCATAAGCTTCGCCTTTCTGTGCGTTGAACGACTTGGGGCTGATCAGGCCTGCAATCCACAGGGCAAGAGCCACGAGGCCGATACCCGTGAGGGCGGCTGTGACCGCAAGCGTGGAGCTTTGAATCGATGCTGCTAACATATTGATTGATACGTTGGGGGATATTCTTTTTGGGAATGATTGGGCGTAATGCGTTGCAAATATACTAAAAATTCCTTAAAAAATCGGAAATGTTGAAAACTTTCTTAACAAAAGACCAAAAACCGGCCGGGTGCCGACAGCCGTCGGTGAGGCCCCATTCCCCTGCCCTGCTCCCCTGCCCTCCGACGACGGAGAGCCGCGACGAGGGGTCTCGTCGCGGCTCTCTATTCTAAGGGGAGTGTCTTATTCCGGGGCTTACTTGGCGGAAGTAAGTGTGATGGTATAAGGATGGGTATTGAGATGGAGGGCCACCTCATAGGTGCCTGCGGGGCAGCTGAGGTTAGCACCGTTGGGCTCCAGCTCGTCAAGCGTGCCGCCGAGATTGATGGCCCAATCGCCGTTGCAGCGGATCTTCCATTCATTGTCCTCATCGAAGGTCATGGTGGCTGTCCAGGTCAGGAAATCCTCGGAGGGGACCATTTCCACGTCGCCACCCCATTCGTTGAAGGAGCCGATAAGGCCCATTGCAGTGATGGGGGTTGTGGAGTAGGTGAGGCTGCCGAGATTGGCGTTGACCCAGTAGAGACCCGCGCCTTCAGCGGGCATGGGGAGGTTGCTTGCGCCGTTGTAAGCGAGGGTGCCGGGGCCGGCGCCGAGGGCATACTTGTTGTCCCAGTTGGGAGCGGGGGTCATGAGCCACTCTCCATTGAGGAAAAGGAAGCCGGAATAGTTGGTGAAGTCGCCAGTGGTCAAAGTGCCGGAAGCTTCCTGGCTCCATCCGTTGGAGTTGCCGGGAGTCCAGAGCATGGGCACAGCGTTGGTCACCGAGTAGGTGCACGAGAGCATATTGATGGTGAAGAGCTGCTGACCGGCGCTCTTGAGCTGACCGGCGTTGCCGCCCTCATAGAGATTGCCGGAGAGGGAAGTGTCGCCATCTACCTCTACGCCATAGAGTTTATCCCAGTTTTGAGCCTCAAAAGCGCTCTGGGGGACTATCTTCCACCACCATCCTCCCTCGGCCTGGTCGACGGTAACGTCGATATTGAGGGTGAATATGGGATCGTCATAGACATTCTTATCGGAGTGGGAGAACTTGACGGCAGTGGCGAGGTCCCAGCCGTTGAGAGTGCCGACGAGGTAATAGGCCTCCTCGACCACTATGCCGAGGTCGATGGGGGTAACCACCAAGTTGGTGGGACAGAACCATGAGTCGAGGTCGCCGATGCGCGAGCGCTGTGAGCCGATTGTGAGATATGCGGCGAAGCGGACATAATTTTCACGCGCGGCGGGAGCCTTGCCTAAGAGGGAGCGGAAGGCATTGTCCCATTGCCGGGGATCGGCGCTGAAGACGGTATTGTCGGCCGAAGAGGTCAAAGCCACGGTGCGGACATCGGTGAAGGAGTCATCGGAGCTGACCTGCATCTCCACGTCGACCTTTGCGCCCTCGGGAAGGAGCTCCTGGCCGGTGTAGACGATGGTGAGAGCCTGGATGGGACCATCGGCCTTGTTGAGGTCCACAGTGCCGGCAGCCACCTCGCCGATAATGTTGGCGTCAAACTGCGAAGCGACCACCTCGGGGAGCTGGGGATTGACCTGCATCACGCCCCCGTCGGTCGTGTCCTTACAGCCGGTGACGGTCATGGCCAGGGCTGCGAAGGAAGCTAATATAAATGATATTTTCTTCATCTTGGATAGAGTGGAAAGGGGATGAGGGATGATATTAGTCGACATGCTCGAAAGCGATGGTCATATTGTTGAGGTCAACGGTGATGTGCATCATGCCGCCGGGCCAGTTGGTGATGTTCCAGTTGCCCTTGCCCCAGACGCATGCGCCTTCATAGACTCCGGAGTCATCGATGGTCACGGCCTGATTGTCGCCGTCGTTGGCAGCAGCGCCGATAGATGGGCCTTCGCCATCGTTGCCCCAGGAACCGAGAGACTGATAGAGACGGAAGCCGTTGGCGGCCTGCTCGGCGGTGATTTCGATATTGCCGGTGTAGATCTTGGAGCCGATGCCATTGTCGGGCTCAGAGATGACGAGGGCGCCGGAATTGATATCCCAGCCCTGGACATCGCCGATGACATAGAGCTTGGCGGGGAGCTTAACGGCAAAGTAAGGCACTACGCTCTTGAGCACGATGGGATTGGAATAGATCAGAGCCATGCCGGGGTTGGTGACGATATTGGCGATATCGCTCTTGACGCGGACGGCGATGGAGCGGGGAGCGTCGTCGAAATTGGAGGGATCGTCGTAGCCATAGAGGGAGCAGATGCCGAGGGCAAAAGCCTCGCAGGGAATCGACACGGCGGCCTGAGTGTAGGAGCCTTCAAGCTCAATCCAGGCATCGGAGCCGGAGGCTTCTTCCGCCTTGGCGATCTCAACGGTGTAGGTCGGGACAAGGCCGAGGCCATAATCGGGCTGGCTCCAGGTCAGATCTATAGTCGAGGTGGGTGAGAGGAGATAGGTGTTGGAGGCCATCGGAGGAGTGTTGAGGACAAACTCCGAGGGGATGCCGATGCGGGGCTCGGTGTCCTCCTTGCAGGAGGAGAAGGCCACGAGCATCAGGCAGGCCATTGATATGATTGAAAGGAATTTTTTCATGATGATTGTATTGATCTGTTGTCAGATAATCGTGAAAAGCGGTCGCTGATTAATAGCCGGGGTTTTGCTGCATCTTTGAGCCATAAGTGGCAATGATGTCGCTGGGGATGGGGAAGAGCTTCATGTAGTCGGGGATACCGGCTCCGTGAGGGGCATTGTTTTTCCACGACCAGTTGTAGCTGTTGCCGGTGAAGAGGCCGAAGCGGATGAGGTCGGTGCGACGCACATTTTCCCAATAGAGCTCGCGGGCGCGCTCGTCGATAAGGTTGTTGAGGTTAAACTCTACGCTATTCCAGGGAGCGAGACCAGCGCGGGCGCGGATGTTGTTGACATAGGAGCGACCGGTCTCACGCTCGCCTGCACCACGGAGAGTACACTCGGCTGCCATCAGATAGACGTCGGCCAGACGGATGATGGGGAAGTCGGTGTCGGGGAAGTCGTTGGTCTGGGCGGGGAGGCCGTTGGTCTGGCCTATGCCGGCCCAGTTGAAAGAGCGTCCGGTGGCGGGGTCGTTGTAGACATTGCGGGGCATTGAGCCATCGGGATTGGCATAAGCGTTGGTAAACTTGATGGGAGCATAGCCGTCGGTGAAGACCGAAAACTCAGTGTTGTTGATGTCAAAGCCCTGATTTTCGGTGCACCAGAGGTAAGTGCGGCCGTCTTCGCTGACACCATCGGCGAAGTCAAACTTCTCGGCAAACTCGGGGCGGGCGTGCATACAGCTCCAGTCGGCATGGAGGCCATATATGACGGTGGGCATGTTGGCGGCCGATGTAGCGGCGGCGATGAGGAACATAGTGCCGCCATAGCTCTGGGTGTAGGGATAGGCAAAGGGTATGCCCCAGAGGATTTCGTTCTGGTCAGAGAGTGAGCCGCCGGGCATAAACATGTCGTTGTTGGCGCAGAAGAGGGCGAGATAGTCGTTGGCCAGACCGGTGCCCTGGAAGCCGCCGCCCTGGTGGCGGGCGATGATATTCTGAGCGTGTTCCCAGCACTTGGTGTACATAGCCTCGCCGGCAAACACCTCGGCATTGAGATAGTAGCGGCAGAGGAGAGCCTCTACGCCGTCGCGGCCCACGCGGCCATAGACATTGCTGTCCTTATATGATACGAGGACATCCTCGAGGTCGGCCACCACCTTGTCGAAAAGCTGACGGCGCGTCACCTGCTCGGGCACGGTGCCATAGGGGATGAGATTGCCGTTTTCGTCTTCGTCCCAGGCGAGGGTGGCATTGCCGAAGAAGTCTATTACATAATAATATGAGAGGGCGCGGAGGGCGCGGGCTTCAAGGAGGAGCTGATCGGCGAGCTCACGGGTAGAGCCCTCGAGCCCATACTTATTCTCCTTTACGGAGCGGATGAAGTCGTTGCACACAGCGATATGGGTGTAGAAGCGGCCATAGGCGCCATAGAGGTTGCCGTTGGACGAGCCCCAGGTGTTGGTGCAGAGGTCAAAGACGCCCACGTCGGGCCAGATCCAGTTGACTTCATCAGTGGTAAACTCGTTGAGCATGAAGATTACGCGGCTCCAGTTTGACGTGCCGCCGTCGAGTCCCGAGATGTCGGATGCACCGCCGGGGCCACCCTGTCCGGAGACAGCGAGGGAGGAGTAGCACTTAGCCATGACCTCCGTGAGATACTGCTCGGGATTCTCGGTGAAATTACCGGGAGTGGTGGAGTTGGGATCCTTAGGCATCTGGTCGAGGTCGCCTGTGCAGGCGGTCATCAGGCCGCCGGCGACGATAGCCGCTCCGAGGATAAATTTAGAGATATATGATTTCATTGTAGAATGATCTTTAATGAAGGGTAAGGGGGATTAGAAGGTGGCGACGAGACCGAGAGTGAAGGTCACGGGGCGGGGATAGACATTATTGTCGATGCCGTTAAACACTTCGGGGTCAAGACCCTTATATTTGGTAATCACGAAGGGATTCTGGACGGCGCCGAAGAGGCGGAGGCGGAGGGAGTTTTTAAGGAGATCCTGCCAGGTGTAGCCCAGGGTGATATTGTCGCAGCGCACGAAGCCGGCGTTCTGGAGCCAATAGTCGGAGAGATAGGTGTTGGTGGTCTGACCGCCCTGGAAGTAGAAGTCGGTGGCGATGAGATTGTGGGCGCCGGAGGTATTGTAGGTCTGCGAGAGGGTCGAGTGGGTCGAAGCCACATCGTTGTAGACATAGTTACCGATGGAGGCGCGGAGCTGGAAGCCGAAGTCCCAGTTCTTGTAGTTGAAGTTATTGTTCCAGGAGAGGGTCACCTTGGGGTCTTTGGAGTGGCGCATTACGCGGTCGTTGTCGTCGATGGTGCCGTCGCCGTTCTGGTCAACATAGCAACCCTCGATGGGGAGGCCGTTCATGTCATACACCTGCTCGTAGAGATTGAAGGTATAGGCGGGATAGCCTACCTTGTGGGCCTGGACGTTGTTGCCTGTGCCGCCGGAGATGCCGCCGGTAGAGATATAGGAGTTGGGGTCGTCGGTAGCGTTGAGCTTGGTGATCTTGTTGGAGTTCCAGGCGGCATTGATGCCGGTCTGCCAGGTGAAGTCGCCGGTGACGATGGGTCGGCCGCTGATGGTGGCCTCAAGACCGAGGTTGCGGAGAGTGCCGATGTTCTGGTCCATCATGTTGGAGGTGGCGGCGCCGGGAGCTACGGTCACGAAAGAGATGAGGTCTTTCGACTCGCGGAGATACCAGTCGAGAGCCACGCTGAGGCGGTTATTGAGGAAGCCCATATCAAGGCCGACGTTCCATGTGGTGGTCTCCTCCCATTTAAGATTGGGGTTGTAAGCGCCGGGGTAAAGGGTGTTGGAGATAACCTTACCATCCATGACATACTGACCGTTGATGAGGTTGGGGTAATAGGAGCCCTGGGTCGTGGAGCTATAGACAGGCATATAGGGGAAGTATGCGAAATGGCCGGGATTCCATTTATCGTAATCCGCATGACCGATACTCTGCTGACCGGTGATACCCCAGCCGAGGCGGAGCTTCATCTCGTTGACCTTGTCGCGGGCGCTCTCGAAGAAGTCCATTTCGCTGATCTTCCAGCCGAGAGCCACTGAGGGGAAGAGACCCCAGCGATTGTCCTTGGAGAAGCGCGAAGTGCCGTCGTCGCGGATGGTGAAGGTCAGGAGATAGGTGTCCTTGAAGGTGTAGTTGAGTCGTCCGAAGAAGCTGACGAGCATCAGGTTGCCGGATTCCCATAAACGCTCGGGCGAGATATGGGTGCCGGGGTTGGCGCTGTCGGGATTAATGGTCAGGATGCCGTCGGTGGTGGCGGGACCATAGAAGCCCTTGGAGGTATAGATGGTGCCGTTGTTGCTGCCATGGGCATCGAAGCGCTGCCAAGAGTAGCCGGCCATCACGTTGAGGTTGCTCTGGATAGCGTCGAGGTCCTTGACATAGTTCATATAGAAATCAAGGAGAGTGTTGCGGCGGAGCTCATACACCTTATATAAAGTGCCGGCACCGTTTTTGATATTCTCGTTCCAGGCGCGGGGTGAGTTCTGGAAGATGTCGATATGCTCGTTTGACTTGCTGACATCATAACCCAGGTTGAGATTAAGATGAAGGTCAGGGAGGAAGTGGAGAGCATAGTCGAGCTGAAGATTACCGTTGGAGCGGTAAACGTCGGAGACATCTTCGCGGCTCTTTATCACGGCGAGGGGGTTGACAGTGCCGTTGATGTTCCAGGAGTGATATTGGTCGGTGGTGATGGCGGAGAAGCCATTGTAGAAATAGGGGAAGCTGGCGTTGCCCGAAGGGATGTTGTCATAGACGGGGAGAGTGGGGTCCATAGCCACTGCGGCGCCTACCGCACCCTCGTCAGAGAACTGATTGCGGATATAATAGCCCTTGACATTGGCGCTTACCTTGAGCAGACCACCGAAAAACTCGGGGGTGAGATTGATGCCGGCGGTCGTACGCTGCATCTGGGAGTCTTTGAGGATACCGTTGGAATTGGTATATGAAGCGCTTACGCGATAAGGGAGGAAGCCGGCCGTGCCACCCACCGAGAGGGAGTAGTCAGATGACACCGTGGTGCGGAGCACCTCTTTCTGCCAGTCGGTATTGGCGTTGCCGAGACCGGCCACGGCATTTGACTCGGCACCCCAGTAGTTGATCATCTTGGCGCGGAAGTCGGCGGCCGAGAGGACGTCCCAGGTCTTGCGGGCGGTGTTGACATACATGTTGGCAGAGAAGTTAACCTGCGGACGACCGCCGCGGCCCTTCTTGGTGGTGATGATGATTACACCGTTGGAGGCACGGGAGCCGTAGATGGCCGTTGCCGAAGCATCCTTGAGGATGGTCATGCTCTCGATATTGTCGGGCGAGATCATGGCCAGAGGGTTGGCCATACCCTGGACGCCGTCGTTGCTCAGAGGCACACCGTCAAGGACTATGAGGGGATCGTTGGATGCGGAGAGTGAAGAACCGCCACGGATGCGGATTGTGGCGCCGCCTTCGGGGGAGCCGCCGCCCGAGGTGACTACCACGCCGGG
>CAZAUV010000100.1:0-8713 GCA_964488335.1 uncultured Bacteroides sp. | reverse complement strand
AATCAACTTTTTTCATTACCTTTGCAGTGTGTGTTTTTCATAGTATTAGATTAAGATAAAGGTTTAGAGGAAGAAGCGTCGCGATGACGAATCTTCCTTTTTTGTTTTATCGAACCTTCTCTTTACTAATCCCACACTCAATTTTCAACACTGACCCCGTAAAAAAATAACTATGATACGAAATATTCTCTTTGACCTCGGAGGCGTAATCATGGAGATACGCCGCCAAAACTGCATAGACGCTTTCCGGCGCCTCGGCATGGCACACCCGGAAGAGTTCCTGGGCGAATATGTCCAGGCCGGTCCATTTATGGGTATAGAAAACGGCTCGATGACTCCCGAGCAGTTTCGCGACACCCTCCGCCCCTCTCTTCGCCCCGGGGTAACGGATGAGGAGATCGACTCGGCCTTTATGCAATTTCTCATCGGCATTCCTCGCCGGCGCCTCGAAGCTCTTCGAAGCCTCCGCAAGAGGGGCTATCGCCTCGGCATCCTCTCCAACACCAACCCCATAATGTGGGATGCCAAGATTTCCGAGGAATTTCGCCAGGAGGGTCTCCCGGGCCCGGAGGCTTATTTCGATGGCATAATACGCTCCTATGAGGCTAAGGTAATGAAGCCTGACCCTCAAATATTTAAGATAGCGTCGGAGGAGCTCGGCTTCATCCCTGAAGAGACCATTTTCATAGATGACTCGCAGGCAAATCTCTCGGCTGCCGCTAAGCTTGGCTTCAAGACACTCCTCGTGGCCCCCGGCGAAGACTTCGACACGCTGCTGGAGGAGCGCCTCGCCAAATGATACTCACCAGAGGCAACACAAAACGACGCCGCATAGCGGCCGTAGGGATGTATGACGGCGTCCATCGCGGCCACCGCTTCCTCCTCGACTATCTTAAACTCGAAGCCGGGCAGAGAGGGCTCACCCCCACTGCCGTAACGTTCCGCGACCATCCTCTTACCGTCGTCAGGCCCGAGGATGCCCCGGCGCTTCTCACCGACCCAGACAGGAAGATGGACCTTCTGTCAGAAGCCGGAGCCGAAGATATTATCATCCTCGACTTCAATGAGAAGATGCGCCGGATGAGTGCCCGCCGCTTCCTCTCGATGCTCCATAAGCGGTGGGGTATCGATGCCCTCATCGTAGGTTTCAACAATCGCTTCGGCCGTGACCGTCTCGACGGAATCGACCAATATCGCGCAATAGGCGGAGAGATAGGCATTGACATAATCGAAGCGCCTGAATATAAAGGCATTGCCTCCCCCATAAGCTCTTCAATCATCAGAGCTGCCCTCAGTCGGGGAGAAGTGAAAGAGGCCGCTGAGGCCCTCGGCCATCCCTATACGCTCAGCGGCACCGTGGTTGACGGCCGCCATCTCGGTCGCTCCCTCGGCTTCCCGACGGCCAATCTGGCCCCGGAACCTGTCAACACGATGATACCTGCCTGCGGAGTCTATGCCGCCCGCGCCATAATTCCCTCGGGCGAAGTGCTCCCCGCGGTGGTAAATATCGGCCATCGCCCAACGGTGGAGGACGACCCCGCCACTGCTCCACTTTCCATCGAGGCCCACATCATTGACTGGAGCGGCTACCTCTATGGCGAGCACCTAAAGCTGGAGTTTATCGAACGCCTGCGCGATGAGAAGAAGTTTGATTCCATCGACCGCCTGCGCAAAGCTCTCAAAGCCGATTGCAGCCATGCCCTCAATATACTGACAAAGAAATAATGCCTCTCCCTCAGCCAAATATCATCCTCGAAGGACTGACCACCGGCTATAAGTCGGGAGGGTCAGAAGTAGTGATCACCTGCGGCATCGACGCCGCACTCTTCCCCGGCGAGCTGACCTGCCTCCTGGGGCCTAACGGAGCGGGCAAGTCAACCCTCCTCAAGACACTTACAGCCTTCATGCCACCATTGGGAGGCACGGTTAAGGTCGCCGGGAAATCTCTCGGAGACTATTCACCGGCAGAGCTTGCCCAGGTGATAGGCATCGTCCTGACCGAGCGGCTGACACTGAATGACATGACCGTAGAGGAGCTTGTGGCTATGGGACGCAGCCCATATACCGGCTTCTGGGGGCGCCTGAGCGCCGCCGACCGAACAATTGTCGATGATGCTGTGGCTATGGTGGGCATCGCCGGGCTACGCCATCGAAGGGTCAACACCCTCAGCGACGGTGAACGCCAGAAAGCCATGATTGCGAAGGCCTTGGCTCAGCAGACGCCCGTAATCTTTCTTGACGAGCCTACTGCCTTTCTCGACTATCCCGGTAAGGTGGAGATGATGCTTCTCCTGCGATCCCTCGCACGCTCCCGCTCAATGACTATCTTCCTCTCGACCCACGACCTGGAACTCGCGCTCCAGATTGCCGACAAAGCATGGCTTCTATCGAAGACTCTCGGACTGACCATCGGCACTCCCGAAGACCTCGCTCTCGAGGGTGAGATGAGCCGCTATTTCGAGCGGCCGGGGGTGAGCTTCGATGCAGCTACGGGGCTCTTCAAGGTGTGCCATCCCATAAGGCGCAAGGTTTGCCTCAGAGGCGATGGGGCGCGCTACAATTTGGCCCGCAGAGCTCTTATCCGCAACGGGATGGAGCCTGGCGATGAGCCCTCTGATGTCACCATCATCGCCTCATCTCAAGAACTGACGGTCAATGGTTTACCCATACAATCCTTCGCCGATATGCTCTTGGAATTGAAAAAATTTGCATAAACAGCTACTCTAAGGGGTTGCATGCGACCGAATTTTTTTCATAACTTTGCAGCGCCGTTCAGAAAGAGCGACCTCCTGATGAACCTATCATTATCATTACTCCGTTGCATGACCGTCACCGTGGTCAACTACGCTTTTAAAGAAAACTGGAAGAGCACCGCAGGCTGTGCCCCGGTTAGCTTCTGACATCCGTTGTCAGACTCCCCGGTCGATCTCTCGTGAGACAGATCGCCTCATTCCCCCGTTTCCCCTAATCATATTTTCCCCCTGACCTTATGAACAATCCTCGATTGCTCAAGGGACTGCTCTTTGCGGCCCTGATGAGCACCGGGATGGTCATGTCGGCTCAGAGCAGAGTCTTCACCCTCGAAGAAATCTTTGCCTCCGCCGAGCAAAACAGCCTGCAACTTCAACCATCCCTCTCGGCCGTCACTGAAGCTGAACAAGAGCTCCGTGTGTCACACGCCGATTATCTGCCCGACATATCAGCCGACCTCTCAGTGAGTTATATCGGCGATGGCTTCACCACCCGGCGCAACCTCACTGATATTCACAAAGCTCCTATTCCGCATTTTGGCAACGCTCTGACCTTGAGTGTCACCCAGCCGGTTTATACCGGAGGAGCCCTCACAGCGGCTGCTGAGATGGCCGAGCTTAAACTCACCTCGGCCCGCTATGCCTCTGAGCTGAAACGCGACAATCTCCGCATCAGGCTCACAGGCCTCTATCTCGACATATATAAATATGTCAACCTCCGCGAAGTGACCGCTCAAAATATCGCCCTTGCCCGCATTACTCTTGCCCAGATGCAAGCCAGGTATGAGCAGGGAGTGGCCCTGAGCAACGACATCACACGTTATGAGCTGCTGCTGGCCAACCTCGAGCTCCGGCTTGAGAAGATTACCAACTTCCTTAATATCCTCAATACCGACCTCGTGACCATCGCGGCATTACCCGAGGGGACGATCGTTGAGCCCGACTCTACCCTACTCGATCGCGCTCTCCCGGGGCGCACCGAAGCCGACTGGCGCGATGAAGCCTCCCTCAACTCTCCTGTCATCAAGCTCTATGAGACCGGTCTGTCGCTTGCACGCAAGGCCGAGAGCCTGACACACGCGGAGGAGCGTCCAAAGATAGGGCTCCGGGCGGCCTGGACCATCGACGGCCCTATCCTCGTGGAGGTGCCCCCCATCAACCGCAATCTCAGCTATTGGTATGTGGGCCTCGGCATCTCCTATAATATTTCATCTTTGTTCAAGACCAATAAGGCCATGGCCCGAAGCCGCGCTGCCACAACCCATGCTGCCGACAATCTCGCCGCTCTGCGTGAAGATGTCGACCTTGCGGTCCACTCCGATTATATCAGCTATCAGGAGGCTTGCAGCGAGCTTCTTACTCAGGAAAAGAGCGTGGAACTCGCCCGGCGCAATTACGCCATCGTCGCCACCCGCTTCGACGCCGATATGGCCCTCATCACTGATATGCTCGACGCAGCCAACGCCAAATTAGACGCCGAGGTTGAGATGGTCAATTCGCGCATCAATACTATTTATCTATATTACAAACTGTTATTCACCACCGGCACCATATGAAACGTCATACTAAAAAAATCATCTCATATATCCTGACTCTCGTCGTTGTAGCTTCGGCTGCTATCTGGATTTTCACTCTTTTCTTCCATGGGCCGGGAGTGGAGTTTACCGACAATGCTCAGATAGAGCGTCGAATTGTCCCGGTAAATAGCCGCGTCAGCGGTTATATACGCGAAATCCGTTTCAAGGAGTTTGAACCGGTCAGTAAAGGTGATACCCTCGTGATTATCGACGATGCCGATATGCGCATCGGCCTGGCCCGGGCCCGCGCCGATTATCAGAATGCTCTGGCCGGCCGTAGCGTGGCCGATCGCTCGGTAGGGGTGGCATCTGCAAATATGGCTGTGAGCGATGCCGCCATTGCCGAGGCTAAAGTATTGATGGACAATGCAGAGACTAATCTTGAACGTTATCGTGCTCTCCTTGCCCGCGATGCTGTCACCCGCCAACAGTATGACGGAGCGGAGACCGATTATAAGGCTAAGAAAGCTCGTTATGATATGCTGTCGCGCCAGCGCTCTGCGTCATCGTCGGTGGTCATAGAGACGCGCCAGCGCATCTCACAATCTGATGCCGGAGTGGAACTCGCCGAGGCCCTCGTGGCACAAGCCGAGCTCAATCTCTCTTACACCGTCATCACTGCTCCCTGCGATGGCTTCACCTCGCGCAAGGATATTCAGGAAGGTCAGCTCGTGCAGCCGGGCCAGACGCTCCTCGACCTGGTCGACTCCTCCGAGGTATGGGTCATTGCCAATTTCAAGGAGACTCAGCTGAGCCATATAGCGGTGGGCAGCGAGGCGATAGTTAAGGTCGACGCTCTCCCCTCCAAAGAGTTTGAGGGGAGGATCACGGCTATATCCACCGCCACGGGAGCCGCCCTCTCTATCCTCCCGCAGGATAATTCAGCGGGCAACTTTGTCAAGGTGCGCCAGCGTATACCTGTCAAGATCGAACTCTCTGTGGCCGACCCTTCAGAACTCAATCTTCTGCGCGCCGGCATGAATGTAGAATGTGAAGTAAGATATTGATATGGCCCACCGGAACTCACCCGGGGAGTCATTTGATATCCCCGATGTCCGCAGCTTTGTCCCGCGCCGGCTCAAGCCCTGGATTTTTATCTTTTTCGTGCTGATTGTGCAATTTTCAGGAGGTATCTATCTCGCAGCCGCGTCTGATATGGTCGGTACGAAAGCCCTGATGCAGGAAGATATTCTCATGGCCGGATATGCCTCGCTCATAGGCATGTCGGTCAATTTCGGTGTGATGTTCAGGCTCAAATTCCGTTTCTCGAGCCGAAATGGTCTGCTTCTGTGCGCCGCTGTATTGATATTGGCCAACGTTATCTGCGCCACTACCTCAAGCGTCCCATTATTGGTGACCACCTGCTTTGTGGCAGGATGGTTCCGCATGTGGGCCACCTTTATCTGCAACTCCACCATCCAGCTGTGGCTCACTCCGGTGCGCGATATGGCGGTCTTTTTCTGTTATGTCTATCTCCTTGTCGATGGAGTGATACAGCTGAGCGGCATCGCTACCATCTATGCCGCGGCCTTCGCACAATGGGAGTATATGCATCTGATAATGACCGGATTGCTCGTCACGATGATGGTGATGGTCGTGGTCCTGCTCAAGCCGGTAAGGGGAGATATGCATATCCCCCTGCTCGGCATCGACTGGATTGGTGCCGGGCTTTGGGCAATAGTGATGGGGTGCTTTGCCTTTATATGTCTTTATGGAAATTTCTACGACTGGTGGGAGGCTGCTCAGATAAGAGGGGCTGCTCTGCTTGGCACGGCCTGTCTCGTCCTCAACCTCTGGCGAGCCACCTTCCTGCGCCACCCATATGTGTCGTTGCAGGCGCTGACCAACCGCAATCTGCTTCGAGCCTCAGCAATCTATCTGGTATTCTTCACCTTGCTGGCCACGGAGCACGTCTTTGAGCACTCTTATGCTTCGACTATCCTCGGCTTTGACGACACCAATCTGATTGACCTCAATCTATATGTATTGGCCGGTATCATAGCCGGAAGCTTATTCACCTATGTCACTTTTGCCCGACTGAGATGGCGCTACAAGACTTTGACAGCCATAGCCTTTGCTCTCGCCGCCGTTTATCTCGGATGGTTTTATTTCCGCATTGATTATGGAGTGGAAAAAAGTATGCTCTTCTTCCCGCTCTTCATCCGGGGCTTTGCGTCGGTGATTATCTCCATCATCTTCCTCACTTCGATCGTGGTAAGGAGCGGCCTTCACTTCTTCGTCTTTCCGCAAGCCTTGGTTATCAATGGTTTTACCGGAGCCGTAATGGGCGCCACTCTCGGGCCGGCCATCATCGGCGAGTGGCTGAGCCACACCGTTGCCTCAAATATGTCGCTTCTCAGCAGCCGCTTGACCGACTTCAACACTGCTATAAGCCACATACCCCCGGGCCAACTGATGGATATCGTCGGCAAGCAAGCTATGGTCATATCGATGAAAGAGATATTGGGCTGGCTCCTCATCGCCGCACTATTCTCGCTGCTGATAATTCTCGTAAGCTACGGCCCTATGCGACCCTCTGCCATCTTCCTTAAGTGGCGCACCATCAGGAAAATCTTCCGTAGGCAGGCCACGGCACCTATTTAAGGCACGCCGAGCCCTTACTTCTCATCGCCCTCAGACAATATCACTCCGTTGACGCCCGCGCCAAAAAGGGCAAAGTCGTAGCGCACTGGATCAACGGGATCGAATCGTCGGAGAGCCTCTGTGAGCTCCACAGCTGCGCGGCGGTCGTCAGATTTACGTTGTAGCAATCCAAGCTCCCGCGACACGCGCCCTACATGGACATCGAGAGGGATAATGAGCTGCGAGGGGGATAGGACCGTATCGTCCCACACTCCGAGATCAACGATG
Organism: uncultured Bacteroides sp.; assembly: GCA_964488335.1. Lineage (GTDB taxonomy): Bacteria > Bacteroidota > Bacteroidia > Bacteroidales > Muribaculaceae > Paramuribaculum. Next base: position 1,515 of record CAZAUV010000100.1, on the reverse strand, counting down.
CCATCGCGTCTCACGAGCCACCTCAGAGCCATATTGAGGCGCTTGAGCGGCGTCGTGGCGAGGTTGACCGGGAGGCACCGGCTATCTGTCTTCCCGTCATTGGCTTCGCAGAGTGCCCCGCTGAGCTTTTCGGCAAGGGCAAATGATGGTAACTCAGCCGAGGAGATGCCGGCTCGTCGCGCAAAGTCGGCTAATGAGCCATGGCGCTCATAGATGAGCCTCAGGCCGCGGAGATAGTGCCGGAGATTGTCGGAGAAAAATGTGCGGTGGATATTCCGTCGCTCAGGGAGAGCCTCATAGTCGCCGCTCATAACAAACTCAAAGGGGCGATCGTGGAGAAGATCGGTCAGGAGCCGGTTACAGTCGCGGCATATCATATCGCGCCGCCCCCAGGCGATAGTTGACACTAAGAGCGATGCTATCTCAATGTCTTGGAGCGAGGAGTAGCGCCTGGGAAATTGCACAGGGTCGGAGGATATGAACTCTGGGGTGTTGATAGCCTCGGCATGTCTGTCGAGGAAGAGTTTCATTTCATCGTCTGAGAGGAAAAGCATAGTCAATCGACGGAATAAAAAAAAGTATCTCGCCTCACGACGAAATACCTGAAGGAAATTACTTTTATTGGTAGCCCATAGCAGAATCGAACTGCTCTTTCAAGAATGAAAATCTTGCGTCCTAACCGATAGACGAATGGGCCTTGCCCTTGTAAGCGAGTGCAAAGTTAACGACTTTTTTTATTCTGACAAAATTTTTCTCCATAAAAGTTATTTTTTCTGCCTTTTTTTGTAATTTTGACCTAAATTTTAGTCCCACTACCCCTCTATGTACACCAATTTGCAGTGTATTACGCTCCGAACGGTGAAGTACGACGACTCGCGTTCGATTGTGACCGTTTGGACTCGCACCCACGGCCACATGGCGCTTATTGTCCCTGCGGGGCAGTCGCGTGAGGCGCGGCGGCGGCGAGCTCTGATGATGCCTCTGGGTATGTTTGAAGGGGTAAGCGACATACGCCCCGGGAAAAATATGTTCAGCATACGCGATGTGAGGCCCTTGGCTGTGTTGCCATCCATTTCTTCGAGTCCCGGCAAGGCGGCAGTGGCAATGTTTCTGTGCGAGGCGCTCGACCGCATCCTGCGCGACGTTCAGCCCGACGATCGCCTCGCCGACTTCCTTTTCCGCTCAGTAGAGTGGCTCGACACAGTGGCGGCTCCGCGTGCCGTGGCCAATTTTCCCATCGTTTTTCTTTGTCATCTGGGCTATTTCTTGGGAATTGCGCCCGACAGCTCAATGTGGCGCCCGGGATGGGTGTTCGACATCGACGGTGGCCAATTCCGCGCAACGGCTCCGTTGGCCGGGCGTTGGCTCGATCCCTCCCGGGCGAGAGCGGCGGCCATTCTGTGCCGTCTTTCCTACGCAGCATCGGCGCGCATGCCAATTTCGCGCCAGATTCGCCGCGAAATGCTCGATGGAGTTCTCGAATATTTCTCCATCCACCACGCCCCCCTCACCGAC
>CAZAUV010000099.1:0-8952 GCA_964488335.1 uncultured Bacteroides sp. | reverse complement strand
TCGACAGGCCCTGGGAGCGTATCTCATGATTGAGGATGCGATAATCTTCCTTGAAGGTGGCGCCGGTGAAAATGGCTTCAAGCTCGGCCCGGGGAGTGGTGATTTCCAGGGGAGAGAATGGCCTGACGAGATTGTCGGGGTCGGGGAAATGTTTGTTGAGAAAGAAGAGAAGCATATCGCGGCAGCGGCGGGAATAGTCGGGATACATGGTCACCTTGCCGAAGAGATATTTCACCGAGGGATAGACCACGGTAAGCGCTCCAAGCCCATCCCATAGATTGTCAAGGACAAAGAGGGCCTTGGCCCCTGCGCGACTCGACTGATATTCGTTGCGGACAAAGGATCGGCCGAGCTCTATGGTGTAAGGGAGGAAGGAGCTGAGGAAGTCAGGCGAGAACCGAAACATATGGGAGGTGGCTATCCGCGGGGTGCCGTCGGGCCGCAGGGTAATGTCGGGGCCGATAATGAAGCGGTAGCCCCCGAGGATTTCGCGCGAGGCGGGGTCCCAGACTATGAGCTGGCGGCAGGGGGGATCCATCAGGTCATATTCGTCGATGTCGAGCTCTTTGCCGGTGCCTCCACCGGCGGCGCGGAAGGCTATCTCGCGGAGGCGGCCTATCTCGCGCATCGTGGCGGGACACTCGCGCCCGTCGACGACATATATCAGATTGTGGGCCTTATTGGTGTGGCGCAGAAGACGCTCGGGCGTGAGCTCCTGCTCTATGAGGTCGGGATCTACGGGCGATATGATGGGCTGAGGGATGGATGGCGAAATCATGTCTGGGGAAGTGAATATGTGAGGGCGCGGAGGCGAGCTGCTGTGGCGAGGGCTGAGGTGCCCCCTTCGAGGGTGGAATAAGGGATGCGGTGGCCCACGGTGATGGTAAACGATTTGTTGCGGCAGCGGAACACTTCGCGCGGCAGGCGCACCATCTCGATGTTAAACCTGATGCCGAGGAGGGCGCGGAGCTTGGCCGTGAGATAGAAGGCGGCGGAGTTGCGACCGTCGAAGTGGAGGGGGACTATGTCGCGATGATGGCGCAGGGCCTGACCGACAAACATCTTGTTCCATTCAAGGTCGGCCACGCGCCCGGTCAGGGACGCGCGCGAGCAGAGTCCGGCGGGAAACACTATCACGGGTTTATCGCCTGCGAGGGTCTCTTCGATGGCGCCAACGGCGGCGCGGCTCTGTCCGCCATGCTTGTTGACGGGGAGAAACACCCCCGAGAGAGGCTCCACGGCTGCCAGCAAATCGTTGACTATAAACTTGATGCCCTCACCATAGCGGGCCGAGAGCATATCGATGATTATGATGCCGTCGAGGGCGCCGAGAGGGTGATTGCAGGTGAATATCACCCTCTTATCATCCTCTGATGGGAGGCGCTCGGGATGGACGATGCGATAAGAGGTATTGAGCTGCTCGAGGACCGACCGGCAGAAAGCTGCGTCGCGGGCACCATGCGACCCCTCCATCAGGGCGTTGAGGTCGTCCTGGCGGATGAAGCGCTCCACCCCCCTGATGAGCCATTTAGGAATACGCTCATAATGGTCCGGGAGGCGACGTGCAATGACTTTGTCGAGGTCAATAGGCTCCATATGTCGCAATATTACACATTGTATATAAAACTACGGGTGGATAAAAAAGCTACACGTCGTTTATAAAACTACACATCGTTTTACAAAATTACTCATCTCTTATCAATCAGCCCAAAGAGTGGCTCAAAAAATTGCCTCGTGTGCAACATTTGCATATCTTTGCATTCCAATAATCTCCCCCATCATTCATGGCAATGTCAATAGCAGAAAAGACGGGAAGCGCGCTTAGCAAGGCGGGCTCATCGGCCAAGAGCCTGATAAAGATGGCCCTGGGCAGCAGACCGGTGTCAATCTCCCCCTCTGAGGAGGCGCGGCAGGGGATGCCCCTCGTGGTGCTCGGCAACGGCCCTTCGCTCAATGCCACCATCGCCGACTCGCGCGATGCCCTCGACCGCTATCCCCTCCTGTGTGTCAATTTCTTTGCCACGGCCGATATCTTTCCGGAGCTGCGTCCGGAATATTACGTTGTGGCCGACCCTCATTTTTTCGAGGCCGATCCGAGCGGCAATGTCAGCCGCCTGCGCGACGCCCTGGCGCGCGTCGACTGGCCGATGACCCTCTTCGTTCCCCGCGCCTCCCGCTCCAGTGCCCACATCCTCACCGGCGGCAATCCCTCCATTTCGGTCGCTACATTCAATATGACCGCCGTAGAGGGCTTTGCCGCGCTCGAAAATATGGCCTTTGATGCACGTCTCGGGATGCCCCGCCCCCGCAATGTCCTCATCCCCTCGCTGATGATCGCTCTCTGGCTCGGCTTCAGGACCATCTATGTGGCCGGAGCCGACCATTCGTGGATGGAAACCTTGGCGGTCAATGAGCGCAATGAGGTGGTCTCCGTCCAGCCACATTTCTACCGCGAGGCGCCCGATGAGGAGGCACGCGTCACCCAGGTCTATCGAGGAGTGAGGCTCCACGAGGTGGTCCACAGTTTCTATGTGGCCTTCAGGAGCTATTTCACCATAGAGCGTTATGCCCGTCGGCTGGGAGCCCGGATCATCAATGTCACTCCCCGCAGTTTCATCGACGCCTTCCCCCGCGGCCGGCTGCAATAGAGCGGCGATAAACGATGCCTTCAGGATATAGCCCTGATGATGTGAAAACTATCTTCGAGTCGGTGGGCAGATGATCCGCCGGGGGGCCTATGATTCAGTCAAACAGGGTCGGCTCGGGGAGCAGGCGGAATGACCGGCGGTGGTATTCCGTCGGGCCGTGGTGGGCTATCGCCTCGCGGTGGGCCGCCGTGGGGTAGCCTTTATTGACCTCCCAGCCATATGCAGGATATTTTTCTGCTAAGGCGAGCATAATGTCGTCGCGGGTGGTCTTGGCGAGGATTGATGCTGCGGCAATGTTGGCCAGCTTTCCATCTCCCTTCACCAGGTAACTGACGGGGCAGACGGCTCCCGTCGGGAGCTTGTTGCCGTCGACTATGGCGCTTTTGGGCCTGACGGTCAGCGCATTGATGGCGCGTGTCATTGCCATCAGCGAGGCGCGGAGGATATTCATCGTGTCTATCTCTTCCGGGGAGGCTTCTGCCACGGCCCAGGCCAGTGCCTCGCGCTGTATTATCTCTCGGAGTTCATAGCGGCGGCGCTCGCTCAGACGCTTGGAGTCGGTCAGCCCCGGGAGGGCGAAAGCGGGCGGAAGGATCACCGCCGCTGCTACTACCGGCCCTGCGAGGCAGCCGCGACCGGCTTCGTCGGCCCCGGCTTCGGGGTCAGCTTCGGGCGACGAGGAGTAAGGCAGGATAATCTTATCAGGTGAAGGCATAGCCGTGGCCCTGACGGTTGATGATGTGGGCGCCATATTCGCCGATCTTCTTGCGCAGGCGCGAGATATTGGTGTCTACGGCGCGCTCGCTGACATCAGCCGTGTCAGCATCGTCCCACGCCTCATTGCGGATATCGGTGCGGGTGAAGAAGCGGCCTCGGTGGCGCATCAGCATGGCGAGGATAAGAAACTCTGTGCGCGACAGTCTCAGCGGCGAGCCGTCGATGGCGGCGATGCCGGTGCCGAGGTCTATCTCGAGGGTCTCAAATTTCATGACATTGCTCATCCGGCGACGGGCCATCATCTTGCGTCGGCGGATCACGGAGCGCACACGGGCGATGAGTTCTCTCGACGAGAAGGGCTTGGGGATAAAATCGTCGGCGCCTAAGTCGAGGCCGCTCACGACATTGTCTTCCGTGGCAGCGCGCGAGAGAAATATAAATGGTGTTGCAAAGGTCTCGGGATCGCGGCGCAGTTGCTGGGCGAGCTGGAAGCCGGTCATCCCCTTGGCGGTCATCAGATCAATGATGAGCAGGGAAAATTTTTCAGGGTGGAGCGCCATCACGGATTCACCGTCGTGGACTATAGCTACGTCAAATCCCTCGGCCTGAAAACGGAGCTGGAGGAGCTCGCAGGTCATAAGGTCTTCGTCGACGATGAGCAGGCGGTCAGCGGGAGTGGTGTCAGTGGGTGAGGCCATTATCGTTTGGCGGTAGGAGGTCTAAGGTCAGGATTATGGTCAGGGGTGGGGTGGGGGATCAGGCGGTGCGGTTGCTGCGGGAGATATCTTTGACGGCGTCTACTACATTGGTGATATAGTCTCCGGTCTTCTCGAGGTCGGAGATGAGGTCCATGTAATAGATGCCGGCCTGATACTCATATTCGTGGGTGTTGATATTCTCGATATTTGCGTTGCGGAGCTGATTGCGGTAGTTGTTGATCTCGCGCTCGCGGTTGTAGCAGGCCACAATCTCCGAGGAGTTGATGTTGTCGAGATTGACCAGCAGGGCCACCATCTTGTGCATGGCGTCGTCGACGAGGTCAAACATTGAGTCGACCGTCTGGTAGATGCCTTCGGTAAACTTGGCGCCGCTCTGCTGCTTGCGCAGGAGGATTTTGCCGGCGCCGAGGCAGCAGTCGGCTATGCTCTCTATCTCGCTGACGATGCGCAGCAGGGCCGCGATGCGGAGCTTACCGGCATTGGACAGTCGGCCCTCGGAGCAGCGGTTGAGATAGTGGGCTATCTCTATCTCCATCCGGTCAGAGATGTCTTCATATTTCTCGAGGCGCGAATATAGATTGCTGAACTCGTCGGAGCCCTCTTTGGTGTGGATCAGGTCGCGCGCCATATTGATCATGCGCCCTACGCGCTCGGCAAAGACATGTATCTCCTTCTCTGCCTGGGTGATATTGAGCTCCGAGGCCGAGAGGATGCCGCCGCGGATGTAGGTGAGGCTGAATTCCTCCTCGCCCTTGTTGCGGGCCGGGACAAGCCACTCCACGATCTTTACATATTGATTTGTAAACCAAATCATTATCGACACATTGATAATCTTGTAGATCGTGTAGAAGAGGGAGAGGCCTATCGAAGCGCTTACCTGCATGGCGCCCAGACGTGCCACGGCGGCGGTGACCCTCCCATAAGACGGATGACTCTGGGGCAGAGCGTTGTTAAACAGATTGTTATACACGTCGGGGTCAGTCACCTCGAGGTTGTTGACAAAGCGATAGAGTTCATCGGGGTTGCCGATGCCCACGGCGCCGCAGAGGTTCTGCACCAGATGGACAAAGGGATAGAAGAGAGCCAGACACCACACCATGCCGAAGATGTTGAAAATCAGGTGACCCATGGCGGTGCGCTTTGCCGCGATATTGCCGCTCAGCGAGGCCAGGATTGGGGTGATGGTGGTGCCTACTGCCGAGCCCAGGACGATGGCGCAAGCGAGGTCGTAATCAATCCAGCCCTTGGAGAACATTATCAGGCATATGGCAAAAGTGGCCGCCGACGACTGTATTATCATCGTCACCACTACGCCTACTATCATAAATATCAGGACCGATGCAAAGCCCAGCGACGCATAGTGGCGCAGGAAGGCAAACATCTCAGGATTGCTCTGAAGGTCAGGGACATACTCCGATATCATATTGAGGCCCAAGAAGAGCAGAGCGAAGCCGATGATAAACTCGCCTATCGATTTGTTGCGCCCCTTGGATGAGAACAGAAGCACTATCGCCAGCGCCATCAGCGGCACGGCAAACGCCGAAATATCAACCTTAAAGCCAAAGAGCGAGATGATCCACGCCGTGAACGTAGTGCCGACATTGGCGCCGAAAATCACGGCCATAGACTGGCTCAGTGTCATTAGACCGGCATTGACGAAGCTGACCACCATTACGATGGAAGCCGAGGAGCTCTGGATCAGCGCTGTGATAAGGAAGCCGGTAATCATGCCTGCAAAACGATTGCGCGTCATTGCGCTCAGGATATTGCGCAGTCGATTGCCGGCCACCTTCTGGAGGCCTTCGCTCATCACCTTCATTCCGTAGAGAAACAGGCCTACGGAGCCAAGAAGGCCAAGGAAGTCGAGAAATGAATAATTCATTGATAATGTGACAATGGGGGTCGATATTCGTGCCTTCGGGCTATGAAATCAGCGCTCGGCATTTGCAAAGATAAATTAAAAAAATGAAAAATATCATTTCGCAATGACGATTTTTTTTATCTCTCCCGTTTCTGCCACTTTTGCAGCCAAATCGTAAAGCCATCGTAGCACTATCGTATCATAGGGCCCGGTATCATATGACATCAGTTGTCCGGGCGGTCTTTCACGCTGCCGGAGCATCCCCTCCGATTTGTCCAATCCAATCATTTTTATTACTTTTGCCTCTCCAATTATCCCCACTCATTATCCCCATTCAAGCCGATGAATGTCAGAATAGAGCCTTCGTGGCGCAGTGCTCTCGCCGACCAATGGGATGCCCCCTACTTCGCCGCCCTCGCTCAGGAGGTGAGGCGACGCTATGCCGCCGGGCCGGTCTTCCCGCCTGCCGGGCGTATCTTTGCGGCATTTGACGCCTGCCCGTTCGATGAGGTCAAGGTGGTGATCCTCGGGCAAGACCCCTACCATGATGTCGGCCAGGCCAATGGCCTCTGTTTCTCCGTGGCTCCGGGTGTAAGGATACCACCGTCGCTGGTAAATATCTTCAAGGAGGTCAGCGACGACACCGGCTCACCCACGCCTGTCGACGGAAATCTCGAGCGCTGGGCCAGGCAGGGTGTCCTCCTGCTCAATGCCACCCTTACAGTCGATGCCCATCGTCCCGCATCACATCAGGGCATCGGATGGGAGCAGTTTACCGATGCCGCCATCCGCGCCCTCGCCTCCGGGCGTTCCGGGCTCGTCTTTATCCTCTGGGGAGCCTCAGCCGCGCGAAAGGGAGCATTCATCGACCGCAGCCGTCACCTTGTCATCTCATCGCCCCACCCCTCGCCCCTGAGCGCCTATCGCGGATTCTTCGGCTCCAAACCCTTCTCCCGCGCCAATCAATACCTTATATCTCAAGGCAAGACCCCTATTATATGGTAAGACCCTGTCTCCTCATCCTCGCAATCATCACCGTCATCTCAGCCGCCGCGGCCAAGCCTGACGTGGGGGCCCTGACGGCCTATCCCGAAGGGCGCCGCTACCTCCCCCCGGTGACCACCGTAGCCGGCGAGCCGCCGGTAATCATCGCCTTTGACCTCCTCGAGCCCGAGGCACGCCGCCTGAGATATTCCATCACCCACTGCGACTCCCGCTGGCAACCATCCCCCCTGAGCGCCATCGAATATGCCTCAGGCTTCAATGAGAGCCGCATCGACGACTTTGCCTATTCCCGGGCCACGCTCATCCCCTATGTCAACTATCGCCTGACATTCCCCGCTCCCGACCTCTCGCCCCTCATCAGCGGCAACTACCTCATCAACATTTTCGACGAGGATGAGCCTGCCGACACGATACTGACGGTCCCGGTGATGGTCACGGAGCAGAGCGGCAATATCTCCGCATCAGTCACCGGACGCACCGACTTCGACTATAACAATGCCCACCAGCAGCTCGAAGTGGCCATCGACACCCAAGGCCTCGCCATAGCCGACTCCTGGAACGACCTCAGCCTCGTGATCATCCCCAATGGCAGACCCGACGCTGCCACAACCCTCAGCCGGCCCATGAGAGTCAACGGCACTGTCCTGACATATGCCCACGACCCCGCCCTGACATTTCCCGCCGGTAAGGAATATCGCCGGTTTGAGACAGTAGCCACCTCGCGCTACCTCCCTATGGGTGTCGACCGGGTAATCTTTCAAGCCCCCTGGTATCACTTCCGCCTCGCCGACGATACCCCCCGCGCAGGCCACGACTACGTCTATGATCAGACCCAGCACGGCCATTTTACCATCGGAGCCGACGGCACCGACGACCCCGATACCGAAGCGGAATATGTCAAAGTCCATTTCACCCTCGACCTCCCCGAGCAGCCCGGAGCCGACATCATCATCGAAGGCGATCTTACCGGACGCGACACATCCCCCTCATCCCCCGGCCTGATGACCTTCAACCGCGTCACCGGGCGATATGAAGCCATCCTCACCCTCAAGCAAGGCTCCTACAACTATCAATATCTCCTCCGCCCCCGCTCCTCATCATCCCCCGCCATGACAGCCCCGATCGAAGGCGACAACTATCAGACCGACAACCAATATACCATAGCCCTCTATCATCGTCCGCCGGGGAGCCGATATGACCGACTCCTCTCCCTCCTCACCATCTACTCCCGTCAATGAACCCCTCTACCGAAGACACCCTCATGTTTCAGATACAAGACACCCTCGTGTCCCTCGACCTCGCCGAAGAATACTTCTGCTGCGACCTCGACGCCTGTCTCGGCGCCTGCTGCATAGAAGGCGATGCCGGCGCCCCGCTCGACCACTCCGAATTGGAGCGCCTCGAAGAGGTCCTCCCCGTCATCCGCCCCGACCTCCTCCCCCGCGCCATCGAAGCCATCGACGAGCAGGGAGTGGCCTATATCGACGAAGAGGGAGACCTTGTCACCACCATCATCGATGGCCGCAACTGCGCGTTCTCATGCTATGCCGAAGGAGGCAAATGCCTCTGCGCGATCGACCGGGCCTACCGCCAGGGACGAGTAGGCTGGCGTAAACCCATATCCTGCCACCTCTACCCCCTCCGACTGACCAAATACCCGACCTTCACAGCCGTCAACTATCACCGCTGGAAAATATGCCGACCCGCCGTGGCCAACGGACGCCGCCTCGGCATACGCCTCTATCAGGCCCTCCGCGACCCCCTCATCGAGCGCTTCGGCCCCGAATGGTATGACGAATTATGCCTCGCCTGCGAAGCCTGGCTCGACCAAAAAGAAGCCCGCTGAAAAAAATCCCGAAAAAAGTTTGGCAAAACTTGCTGAAGTAACCGAAAAAAGTCTTACCTTTGCAGAGCAAAAAGGCAAAACATTCACAGAGCTCGCCTTTTGGTCCTATAGCTCAGTTGGTTAGAGCACCTGACTCATAATCAGGGAGTCCTAGGT
>CAZAUV010000098.1:0-9006 GCA_964488335.1 uncultured Bacteroides sp. | reverse complement strand
AACAATAATGAGCTCGTGGCCATCCTCGGCAACTTTGTCAACCGCGCAATAGTCCTCACCCACAAATATTGCGGCGGCCGCGTCCCCACGCCCGGCGAGCTCCTTGAAGTGGATACCCGGATGCAGGACGATGCCCGCAAAGCCTGCGAAGCCCTGACCGAGGCCATCGAGACCTTCCACTTCCGCGAGGCCCTCAAGGAGGCTATGGAGATTGCCCGCATCGGCAACCGCTACCTTCAGGAGACTGAGCCATGGAAGGCCGCCAAGACATCGCCCGAGCGCGTTGACACCATCCTCTACTGCGCCCTCCAGCTCTGCGCCTCCATCGCCATCGCCTTTGAGCCCTTCACCCCCTTCGCCGCAGAGCGCCTCGCCGGGATGCTCGGCATCAAGAATATGAAATGGGCCGATCTGGGCCTCACCGACCTCCTCGCTCCGGGGAGCGTGATAACCCCCGCCGAGCTCCTCTTCGACAAAGTCAGCGATGAGGAAATCGAGGCTCAGACCTCCCGCCTGGAGCGCATCAAGCAGGAAAACGTAATCAAAAACTTCAAAGCCGAGCCCCAGGCCCCCGACGTTGACTTCGACACCTTCTGCCGCTCCGACATCCGCGTGGGCACCGTCGTGGAGTGCTCCAAGGTCAAGAAGGCCGATAAGCTGCTGAAGTTTCTCATCGACGACGGTCTGGAGAAGCGCACAATCGTCAGCGGCATAGCCAAATATTATCAGCCCGAAGACCTCATAGGCAAGCAGGTGTGTTTCATTGCCAATCTCCCGCCCCGCAATCTCAAAGGCATCGAGAGCCGCGGCATGATACTCTCGGCCGAGAATGCCGACGGCTCCCTGGTGGTCATCGGCCCTACAGCTCCCGTGGTCCCCGGCGCCCAAGTAAAGTAATCATCCAATAACCCTGCCGCCCAGCATTATGCCTGACAATATCCCTCGCATACTCCTTATATATACCGGTGGCACCATCGGCATGATTGAAGATGATGTGACGAAGACACTCAAGCCCTTTGACTTCTCCCACCTCATCGACAATGTACCCAAGCTGAAGAAGCTCGGCTATCATATTGACAACATTTCTTTTGACAATCCCATCGACTCGAGCGACATGAATCCCGAGCGGTGGGCCGAGCTGACGCGCCTCATCGCCGAAAACTATGATGACTACAACGGCTTTGTGGTGCTCCACGGCACCGACACCATGGCCTATACCGCTTCAGCCCTCTCATTTATGCTCGAAGGGCTGCGCAAGCCCGTGATAATCACCGGCTCGCAGCTCCCTATAGGCGAGGTGAGGACCGACGGCGAGGAAAACCTCATCACGGCCGTCCAGATAGCCGCCGCCACCGATGCCCTCGGCTCGCCGATGGTCCAGGAAGTGGCCATCCTGTTTGAGGACTATCTCTGGCGAGGCAACCGCGCGACGAAGAAGAGCGCCGACAACTTCAACGCCTTCAAGAGCAACAACTTCCCCGAGCTCGCCAAGATAGGCCTTGACATACATTTTTATCCCGAAAACCTCTATCGTGCGGCACCGGGAGTGCCTTTCATTCCCCACTACGACCTTGAGACGGGAGTTATGTTTATCGACATTTTCCCCGGGATGAAAATCTCGACCCTGCGCCATATGCTCGCCACACCCGGCATCAAAGGGATAGTGCTCCGCTCTTTCGGCGCCGGCAATGCGCCCACCGACGAGCCCTTCATCGAGGCCATCCGCGAGGCCGTGGACCGCGGCATCGTAATCGTCAACGTCACCCAGTGTGTCAACGGCGGCATCAGTGTCCGCTATGAGGCTGGCAACCGACTGGCCTCGACGGGCGTCATATCGGGACGCGACTCCACTGCCGAGGCTGCCATCACCAAGCTGATGTTTCTCCTCGGCCTCGGCCTCCCGCCTGCTACACTCCGCAGCTTCATGAGCCTCCCCTTGAGAGGTGAAATTTCTTAATCCGACATCACCTATGGCACGCCAGCAATATGACGATGCCGCCATCATAGGCCGCATCAAGCATCTGATCACCCGGCTCGGCCTGCGCCAGGGCGCCTTTGCCTCGCGCATCAGCTTTAATGCCGGGAATTTCTCTAAGGTGCTCTCCGGGCAACTCCCTGTGTCGGAGAGCCTTATCAACCGCATCGTGGCCGATCTCGGAGTCTCAAAGGTGTGGCTCACCGATGGACGCGGATTGCCGTTTGAGCGCTCGGCGCCCCCCGTCGATGGCGGCATCATCCCCGGCATGACGCCCTCCGAGGGCCCATGTGGCATACCCATCTACGATGTTGACGTCACAGCGGGCACACAGGAGCTGAGCCTGATGCTTACCGACGACCGCATCATTGGCCGCGTAAACCTCCCCTCCCTCAACCCCGATGATATGATCGTGCGCGTGTCGGGCGACTCTATGGACCCCGTCATCAAGGATGGCGGCTATGTGGCGGTAAGGCAAGTTTCCGATCCACGCTACATCTTTTGGGGGCAGATTTACGTTATAGTGATGGACGACTACCGCATGGTGAAGTATCTCCGCCGCCATCCCTCCGACAATTCGCTGGTGGTGCTCCACAGCGCCAATCCGGCCTACGATGATATGGATGTGGCGCGCGAAGATCTCCGCCGCCTCTTCTTTGTCGACGCCATCCTGAACTATCAGGTCCGCAACTGACCCTTCTCACCCGCCCCCTATGATGCGCTCCCTCCTCTTAACCCTTATCCTCATTGCCACCGCCCTCACAGGCGTTGCGGCCGAGACCGACGCTGCCGACATTCAGGCGCTCGAGACAAAAGCCTCGCGGCTCTTTGACCAGAAAGAATGGGCCTCGGCCGAAGCCATGTATACCCTCCTGATCGACCGCGTCCCCGACCGGGCCGCGTATTATGGCCGCGCCGTGGTCTCTGCTTCGATGCGCGAGATAGCCTCCCCGTCTTTCAAAACACAAAACGCTGCCTTTCAGAAGAGTCTTCTTACCAAGGCGCTCAAATCGAGGGTGGTCATCGACTCGCTTTTCAAGGCTGTAGAGCAGTCGGCCTTTGAGCTGGGCCATGCGGGGATATATGAGACGTTCATGGAGCGGGCGGCTGAGAACGAGCCATGGCTCTCGCGCAAGATAAGCTCCATGATGCTCAGCTATTTCACCTTCCGCCGCAATGGTGAGGCCATGGTGGAATATTCCACCCGGTTGCTCGAGACCACCCCCGACAGCGAGAATCTCCTGCTCAGCCGCGCCGAAGGGCTGATGCTCATAGGCTGCGAGGATGAGGCGCGCGAGGCGTTTGCCGGCGCCCTGAGGGTCAATCCCTCGTCGGTCAAAGCGCTCCTCTACCTTGGCGAGATGGCCCTCGACAGGGGTAATGATGCCGAGGCGCTCGACTATCTCTCGCGAGCCAACTCACTGGCTCCGACCCCGCGCCTGGCCGCTACGATTTCGCTTCTTTCGCAGCCGTCAGCTCGCTGAAGAGGTCGATATATCGGCGGGCGATAGCTCCCGCCGAGAAGCGCTCAACTACCGACTGATGGAGCTCCTCTCGGCTTATCATGGCCTCCGTGGCGCCCCATATTATGCCTTCGGCCACCGACTCAGGATTTTGATATTCGGCGATGAAGCCGGTCTGGCGATGGGTCACTATATCACACTGCCCCCCTCGGTCAAAAGTCACGGGGATGCAGCCCATTGACTGCCCTTCGATGAGAGTGCCGGGGAGCGACTCATAGAGCGACGTCGACAACACCACCTGCGAGTAAGCATAGATCTGCCGGAGCATGGCATGGTCATTGACTCTCCCGAGGTGGATATGATGGAGGCGCAGATTGTCAAAAGCCGAGGGGTCGCGGAGCCCGCCGACAAAGATGGCGGTCATGCGGCGTGCTATATCAGGATGATTGTCAAAGATATAGTTAAGGGCATCGATGGCATAAGGCAATCCTTTGATGGGATCGTCGAGGCGCGCCGCGCAGATCACCACCCTCAGCTCATTGGCGCCCGACGAGGCCAGAGGGTCAAGCTCGGAGTCATACAGTCCGTCGAGCGAGAAGAAGTCGGCCGGAAAGGCGTTGGGTATCACATCTATATCGGCATCGCGAAGGAGCAGGCTCTCGCGGGCCTGGTTGGCAAGCCAATGGCTTACCGCCACATAGCGGATCGGCACCCGCGCCACCAGATCCATCTTCTTCTGCCATACGCGCCTCGAGAGGTCGGAAGTCCGGTAACCGGTCAGGAAGGGACATTTGCCGCAGCCCCCCTCCTTGAAGCGGATACACTCAAAAGCGTGGTGGCATATGCCTGTCATGGCCCACATATCGTGCATCACCCATACGAGCGGCTTGCCCATAGCCTGGAGGCGCCGGATGCCGCGCAGCGACAGGAGCCCCTGATTAAACCATCCGAGGACCACAACGTCGGCCTCCTTCACCCAGGAATGGGAATAGACGCGGGTGCCCACCGAGGCTGTCGACACCTTGAAGAGCTTCTTGTAAGAGAAGCCGTTAAACATAGCTATCTCGGCCCTCTCCTGCATAAATTTCAGACCTCTGACGAAGCGTGTTCCGATGACCTCCACATTGGGGTCGTCGCTGCACTTGGTGTAGACGAGCATTCGGGCATCGACCCCCTCATTGCGTAAGGCACACATTAGGCGATACGTGACTATGGCGGCGCCGCCGAGGGTATCTGCATGGCTTATGAAGGTTACTTTCATGGCTTGACTGGGCTGAATATGGGATGGAGATTAGTTGCGTGGATGAGGGATGGTGACTATATCGATATCCTTGACGGCCAAGCGGGCGAGAAGATATTCTCTGAAGCGCCTGGCCTGAGCCTCGGGCAGAGGCGAGTTCATCACCACCAGGGCCGTCATTAACGTGTCGGTCGCCACTCCCGCGGAGTCGGACGCGCCTGCTGTGGAGGCAAAGATGGAGCGGCTGATGGCGATATCCCTCACCTGGGGAAACAGCACTCTCACCTCAGGAGCTATCTCCACCGCCTTGGCATCGGCAGCGCCCGAGGAGGCTATTACCCGCCGGAGCGAGTCGATATCCTCCTGCTGGGAGGTGATGGTGGTCTGGGCTATCTGATATATGTCGCGGATTGAGGCCGAAGTCTCTCCGGCCGAAGGCGCGGCAGCCGGATCGCCCTGAAGAAACTCGAGCTTGGTGTCGGTCAGGCCATAGAAGCGGAGGCGTGGCTCGAGAGCCATGGCGAGAGAGTCGAGCGGGAGGGTGCGGCCTATGAGCGTCAGCCTCAGATAGCGCTGGCCATCGTCGGTGTAGATCTTCGACGAGATAACCTGAGTGGCCGGGAAGCGACACTCCTCCGTCACGAAGCGGTTGGCATCCACCGTCAGGCGATTTGAGCGGAGCATATTGATAGTGAGCCATATCGAGGGGAGCATCACGAGGATGGCAATCGAGTAGACCCACTTCATGACGCGGCGCGAGCGCTGGGGATTCATCGTGGCCGTCGGCTTATATTTCATCAGCTTCACTCCGATAAAGGTGGAGAAAGCTATGTAGACCGAGTTGATGAGGAAGAGATATGAGGCGCCGAATAGATAGTTGAGCTGCCAGGTGGCCAGGCCATATCCCGCCGTGCATAGGGGCGGCATTAGAGCCGTGGCGATGGCCACGCCCGGGATCACGTTGCCCTTGTTGCGCGAGGCTATGGCGAGGATCCCGGCCAGGCCGCCCACGAAGCCAATGAGCACGTCGTAGATAGTGGGCGACGTGCGCGCCAGGAGCTCTGAATGTTGCTCATTGACGGGCGAGATAAGGAAATAGATGGTGGAGGCTATGACTGAGAAGCCGGCCGCCATCACCAGATTGCGGAGCGACCGCTTGATGAGCGCAAAATCATGGACTCCCACACCGAGACCGCATCCAATGATGGGCCCCATGAGGGGAGAGATAAGCATCGCGCCGATTATCACGGCTGTGGAGTTGGTGTTGAGGCCGAGCGAGGCTATGAGGATAGCGAGGATAAGAATGACAATGTTTGCGCCCTTAAACGACACACCCTCGCGGATGGCCTGCTCGGCATCCTCCTGGCCGACGAGCTGGCCCGCAAAGGAGAAATAATCGACTACAAAGGCCCGGAGCCGCTCCATCAGCTGGGGGCGGCTATTTTCTTCCGGCGCAGGGACGGTAGGGTTGGTTGCAGGATCTGGCATAGCTTTATTTGCGTCTGAGGCCCGGAAGGGGGATATGTTCAAATCTTATGGCGGCTCCGGCATAGAGCAGGAGCAGGATGGTGCGTAGCCCGAGGTCGAGGATGGTATGGCCCGTGGTGATGAGGATGCTCAGTCCGTAGAGGGCCATCGCTCCGAGGAAATAGATTATGAGGCGGCGTGTCGGGTAAGGGACGGCCATCTTATTGCGCCCGACAAAATAAGAGGCCACCATCATCACGCCGTAGCACGCCAGCGCGGCCCAGGCGCAGCCCATATAGCCGATGCGCGGCACGAGGGCTATGTTGAGACCGATGGTCACTCCGAGCCCTAAAAGCGAAAACCAGGTGCCCCAGATAGTCTTGTCTGTAAGCTTATACCAGAGGGAGAGATTGAAGAAGATGCCGAAAAAGAGCTCCGCTATCATCAGCACAGGCACCACCTTCAGACCCACAAAATAGCTCGGGGCGATGAAATAGCGCAGGATGGGGAGATAAAACATCACTCCGAGGAAAATCAGCATCCCGAAGATCACGAAGAAGCGCATCGCATCGGCATATTTCTGGAGCGAATTGCCGCTCTTGTCGCGAGCGAAAATAAAGGGCTCGTAGGCGAAGCGGAAGGCCTGGATAAACATCACCATCACTATGGCTATCTTATAGTTGGCTCCGTAGATACCCACCTGAGCCATCGCATCGGCCTTGTCGGCCACCAGCGACGGGAGCATCAGTGTCCCAAGGGTCTGATTCATGATGCCGGCGATGCCGAGGATGAGCAGGGGGAAGGAATAGACTATCATCTCGCGCCAGAGACTCAGGTTGAAGCGCCAGCGGAAGCCGGTGATCTCCGGCAGCAGGAGCAGGAGCGTCACACCCGATGAGATCAGATTGACAAGGAAGATATATCCGATGCCAAACGTCGGGTCATAAAACCAGTCCACCCACTCCGGAGCCTGCTTCATCAGCCAGGGACAGAGGAGGATAAAGAATAGGTTGAGGCCTATGTTAAGAGCAATCCCCACCAGCTTCAGGGCCGCGAAGCGCATCGGCCGGCGACGGTAGCGCAGATAGCAGAAAGGAATGGCCGTAAAAGCGTCGAAGGCGAGGACCGCCGCCATCATCAGGATGTAGGAGGGATGGTCGCCGCAATGAAGCGCTGAAGCTATAGGGCCGGGCGCCAGACACACTCCGATGAAGAAGAGGGTGGAGGTGACTGCCAGGGAGATGAGGGTAGTCGAGTAGACCTCCATCGGGTCCTTATAACGGTCGTGGTTGGCAAAGCGGAAAAAGCCGGTCTCCATGCCGTAAATGAGTATCAGCAGGGCCAGGGCAACATAGTTGTAGACATAGGTCACGATGCCATACTCATCGGTAGCAAACACCGACGTATAGAGCGGGACGAGACACCAGTTGAGGAAGCGGCCTATGATGCTGCTTGCGCCATAGACCACCGTGTCTTTTGCCAGATTTTTTATAGCTCCCATATGTCGTGGCGGTTAGATGTGATGCGGGGGTGTCATTAGTCAAAGAGGCCACCGAGATAGGCGCGCTTGTCGCCCCCGGCCAGATGGCTCCAGGCCAGCTCGGTCACCTCGCGGCCACGGGGAGTGCGGTTGATGAAGCCCTCTTTGATGAGGAAGGGTTCATAGACCTCCTCAATGGTCCCGGGATCCTCGCCGAGCGCAGTGGCGATGGTGCTCAGGCCCACCGGCCCTCCCTTAAACTTCTGGATTATAGTCCGGAGGATTTTGTTGTCGGTCTCATCAAGGCCATAGCGGTCGATCTTCAGCGCCTCCAGGGCATAGCGGGCTATATCGATGTCGATATTTCCCGAGCCCTTGACCTGCGCGAAGTCGCGGACCCTGCGGAGCAGCGCATTGGCTATGCGGGGGGTGCCGCGCGAGCGCATGGCAATCTCATGGGCCGCCTCGCCCGAGCACCCTACGGTGAGCAGGCGGGCCGAGCGCAGGATGATGCGCTCAAGAGTCTCATGGTCATAATATTCCAGCGAGCAATTGATGCCGAAGCGGGCGCGCATGGGCGATGTCAGCAGGCCCGAGCGGGTGGTGGCCCCGACGAGAGTGAAGGGGCTCAGCGCGAGCTGCACCGAGCGCGCTCCCGGGCCCTTGTCTATCATGATGTCGATACGAAAATCCTCCATCGCCGGGTAGAGATATTCCTCCACCACGGGGCTCAGGCGATGGATCTCGTCGATGAAGAGCACATCGTTGGGCTCCAGCGACGTCAGGATACCCGCCAGGTCGCCCGGCTTGTCGAGCACCGGGCCCGAGGTGACCTTAAACCCCACCCCGAGCTCATTGGCGATGATATTGCTCAGAGTGGTCTTGCCCAGGCCGGGAGGGCCATAGAGCAGGGTATGGTCAAGCGGCTCGCCGCGCATACGGGCGGCGGCCACAAAGATACGGAGGTTTTCGACCACCTTGCCCTGCCCGCGGAAGTCGTCGAAGCGGCCCGGGCGGAGCACCTTATCCTGATCGCGCTCCGGCGCCGAAGCCGGGGCCTGAGAGGCCTCGGCACGGATGTCGAAGTCGTCGGGGGTGAGAGATGTATCTTCAGAGACTTTTTTCTTGCTCATATTCGGCGGCACTTAGAGAAGACAAAGATATAAAAAAAACCTCATCGCCCCAACTTCCCACCCACAAAAAATAAGCTCCCCGGAGGAGGCGGGATAAAAGGGATTAACACTCAGAAGCAATCCACGGAAAACTGAGGCAGTTAACCGTGGATTGCTTGTAAGTGGCCGGCATCAGCCGGTATGGATTGCCGGAATGCGGGATAATCGCCCATCGGCCTGAAGCGGTCTGAAAGCGCCGTGGTTACTCC
>CAZAUV010000097.1:0-9063 GCA_964488335.1 uncultured Bacteroides sp. | reverse complement strand
CCCTGGAAAGGCAACTACTCCTCATGGCTCGACCAGAAGACCAAACGCATGGCTCAGGAAGAGAAACAGGCAAGCAAGCGACGCAAGACCCTGGAGCGCGAGCTGGAATGGGTGCGCATGGCTCCTAAAGCCCGCCAAGCCAAAGGAAAAGCGCGTCTGGCATCTTATGACCGCCTCCTCAACGAAGACCAGAAGCAGAAAGAAGAACGTCTGGAGATCTTCATCCCCAACGGTCCGCGCCTTGGCAACAAGGTGATCGAAGCCACCGACCTGAGCAAATCCTTTGGTTCCAAGCACCTCTTCAGCAATCTCTCCTTCTCCCTCCCGCCCAACGGCATCGTAGGCGTGATCGGCCCCAACGGCGCCGGCAAGACCACCCTCTTCCGCCTCATCATGGGCCAGGAGAAGGCCGATGCCGGCTCCTTTGACGTAGGCGAGACCGTAAAGATAGCCTATGTTGACCAGACCCACCACGACCTTATCCCTGACCATACCGTCTATCAGGTCATCTCGCAGGGCGTAGAGAGCTTCCGCATGGGAGGCCGCGATGTCAACGCCCGTGCCTACCTCTCGAAATTTAACTTCTCCGGCGCTGACCAGGAGAAGAAGATTTCGGTCCTCTCGGGCGGCGAACGCAATCGTCTCCATCTGGCCATGGCACTGAAGGAAGAGGGAAACGTGCTTCTGCTCGACGAGCCCACCAACGATATCGATGTCAACACCCTCCGCGCCCTCGAAGAGGGTCTCGAAGACTTTGCCGGATGTGCCGTAGTAGTGAGCCACGACCGCTGGTTTCTCGACCGTATCTGCACCCACATCCTCTCTTTCGAAGGCGACGGCAAGGTGGTCTTCTACCAGGGCTCTTATTCTGACTATGAAGACTATAAGCGCGCCCAGAATGGCGGCAAGGAGCTTCCCCGCCGCCGCTATCGCAAGCTTATGGCCGATTAATAACACCCTCTCCGATCATTGACGATGAAAAGCCTTATCCGCTCCCTCCTTGCCGCTATGATAGCCCTTTCGGCTGTCGTGGCCGCCGCCCCCGAGGCCGCCGCCCAGTTTCGCTACGGACCGATGGCCGGCGTCAACTTCACCAAGATGAAGTTTCGCCAAGACCTTTTTAATATAGGTATGAAAGCGGGCCCCGCCGCAGGCATCGCCGGCGAAATGATGTTTCCCGGCATAGGCATAGGCCTTGACCTCGGCCTCTTATATCAGATGCGCTCCTCCAACCTCGACATGGGCGAGCGCCCGATGTGGGCCTCAGAGGGTTATGGCCGCGAAGCCATGGACCTCCACACCATCTCCATCCCCGTCCACATCAAGCTCAAATGGCAGCGCCTGGGCGGACTCGAAGAGAAGATTTCGCCCATCATCTATGCCGGTCCTACCTTTGACTTCACTGCCGCCCATTCCAAGATAGAAGCCATGAACTTCTCGGGAGGCGATGTGGCCATCGACGTGGGTATCGGCGCTGAGATCTACCGTCATTGGCAGATTACCGCCGGCTACTCCTTCGGCATGACCTATCTGGCCAAAGCCAAGATCTTGACCGACTTCTCTTGCCGCGCCAACTCCTGGAATATCCGCGCGGCCTATTACTTCTGATCCCTTGACCGACTCCCCGACCTATGCAGCCCAACTCTATCGCCTTCATAGCCCTGTGCAATGAGTTTTGTTCGGCTCTCGAGAGTGTAGCCACCGGCTCCGATCCGGACCTTTCATCCAGGGCCGAGTTTGTGGCATCGATGCTCAATTTCATCCCGCGCCTCTATATATCGGCCACCGATCTCAGGCCCCTCCACATCGAGCCCGCCTCACCCGATGATGAAGGCTATGAGGGAGCTACGTATTACGACGAATATGACGCTCCGGGAGATGACACCTCATGGGCCATCGAAGATCATCTCGATGAGGATTATTATGACTCTATCCGCCGCTCCATCGAAGCCATCATGGGCAAGGACGATGTCTATCTCGAAGTCTTCGAAGAGGACATGAAATATAGCGACACACCCATCTCGGCATCTATCTCCGAGGGGCTGGCCGATATATTCCAGAGTCTCTACAACTTCATCGAGACCATCCGCGACGCATCGTCAGAGCGCATAGCCGCCGCTTTAGAGGCCGTCAAAGAAGATTTTGAGCACTTCTGGAGCCGCCCGGCCTGCAATCTCCTCCGGGCTCTCAACCATGTCCGCTACTTCGCTCTTCCCGACGAAGAGGAGTAAGCCCCCGATAATTCACATATCCATCATTCCCTAATCTCAAACCAGGAGCAGCCATGCCAGAATATCCCTATATCGACTCCCTCATTGACTTCCTCAACGAGAGCCCCGTCAACTTCCTCGCCGCCGAGACCATTATCAAGATGCTTGATGCCGAAGGCTTCTCGCCCCTCGATGCCGCCGACCGATGGGACCTCACCCCCGGCGGGAAATATTACGTGGTCAAAAACGGCTCGGCTGTCTTCGCATTTGTCGTCGGCAGCGGATCAGCCACCTCAGGCTTCAAAATCATATCAGCCCACAGCGACTCTCCCTGCTTCCGCATCAAGCCCTCCCCGGAGATGCGCTCAGAAGGAGGCATCGTAAAACTCAATACCGAGGTCTATGGCGGCCCAATACTCTACACCTGGTTTGACCGCCCGCTGTCAATCGCCGGCCGCGTAATCCTCCGCTCCTCCAATCCCCTCCACCCCAAGGCTGTCACCATCAACTTCCGCAGGCCGCTGCTGACCATTCCTCATCTGGCCATCCATTTCAATCGCGCAGTTAACGAGGGTAATCCCCTCTCGCGGCAGAAAGATATGCTCCCCGTCCTGGCCAAAATCAACGAAGGCTTCGAGACCGACGGCCTACTGCTCAATCTTGTGGCCGAACACCTTGACGTTAGCGCCGACGACATCCTCGACTTCGATCTCTCACTCTTCGACACCACTCCCGCCTGCCGCCTCGGCCTCCACAACGAATTTATCTCCTCGGGGCGCCTCGACGACCTGATGATGGCCCACGCAGCCATCACGGCACTCCTCGACTCCGATGATATGTCGATGACCCGCGTGGCCGCTATCTTCGACAATGAAGAGACCGGTTCCGGCACAAAGCAAGGCGCCGCCTCGCCGGTCCTTGACCACATTCTCCGCAGGGTTGCCACCGCAGCTTTCGGAGCCTCGGAGGAGGACTATCTGCGCTCCATTGCCCGCTCTTTCATGATATCGGCCGACAACGGTCACGCCCTCCATCCCAACTATCCGGAGAAGCAAGACCCCACCAACCACCCCATCCCGGGCAACGGCCCGATCATCAAGATCAACGCCAACTGCAAATATATGACCGATGCCGACTCCGCTGCCGTGTTCCGCGCCATCTGCGAGCAGGCCGACGTCCCGGTCCAATATTTCGTCAACCACTCCGATGTGGCCGGCGGATCCACCCTCGGCAACATCCTTACGTCGCAGATCGACCTTAGAGGAGTAGACATGGGGGCCGCTATCTGGGCCATGCACTCAGTGCGTGAGACTGCCGCCGTGGCCGATCACGACTACACCATCCGCGCCTTTACCCAATTCTTCAACTGTTGAGACGCATCTGCATCGCCACCGGCACACGCGCCGACTGGGGACTCCTCAGCCCCATAGCCCGCGCCCTGAAGGCGCGACCCGACGTGGAGCTCTCGATAGTGGCAACCAATATGCACGTCGACCCACGATATGGCGCAACAGCATCGGAGATTGAGGCCGACGGCTTCACCATAGCGGAAAGCTTTGACATCACATCGGGGCTCGATGACTCCCCCCTCTCCCGCGCCATAGCCACCGGGCGGGCCACGGAGGGCATGGCCCGCGCAATCGACCGCCTCAGACCCGACATCATCGTAGTCCTCGGCGACCGCTTCGAGATGCTCGGCATCGCCACTGCCGCCGCTCTCCTCAGGGTGCCCGTCGCTCATATCGCCGGCGGCGAAATCTCCGAAGGAGCCATCGACGACTCCATGCGCCACGCCATCACCAAACTTTCATCCCTCCACCTGACCGCCACCGAGCCCTATCGCCGGCGCGTGATCAATATGGGCGAAGACCCGGCGAGAGTCATCAACACCGGTGCCATCGGTGTTGACAATATCGTGGCGGGGCGCGATGCCATCACTCCGGCTGAACTCACGCAATCGCTCGGCGGCTTCCACTTCCCGCCGGGCTCGCTCCTTGTCACCTATCATCCGGCCACAGCCTCCGATGCTTCCGTAGCAGCCGGATGCCGGGCCCTCCTCGAAGCCCTCGACCTCTTCCCTGACCGGCAGGTGATAATCACTTATCCCAACAACGACGCAGGCTCCGAGAGCATCATAGCCCTCATCGAGGCATATGGCCGGGCCCGGAAGGAGCGCGTCAGGGTGGTCCCCAGCCTCGGTCGCCGGCGCTATCATGCCGCCCTGGCTCTGGCAGGAGCAGTGGTAGGCAACAGCTCGAGCGGCATCGTCGAAGTGCCCTCCATGCACATCCCTACCGTTGATATAGGTCCCCGCCAGCGCGGGCGCATAGCCGGCCCCTCAGTAATCCACTGCGGCGAAAGCGCCTCGGAGATAGCCGGAGCCATCGGCCACGCCCTCAGCCCCGAGGGACAGGAAGAGGCGCGCCGCACCGACAATCCCTATTACCGCCCCGACACTCTCGGGATCATCGTCAACGCCATAGCGACAACCCCTCTCGAGACCCTCCGCTCAAAGCGGTTTGTCGATCCATATCCTCTCTGCCAATCATAATGACACGCCACCATATAATCCAATCCTCGGCCTCCATCATTGAGGCGCTTCGACGGCTCAACGACCTCTCAGGCCATGTCATGACCCTCTTTGTCACCGACCCCGACGGTCGCATGACGGGCACCCTGACAGACGGAGATATCCGCCGTGGGCTCATTGCCGGGGCATCACTTGATGAGCCGGTGGGCACCGTAGCACGCAAGAATTTCCATTACCTGCGCGCTGACAATATCGATCTCGAAGCACTCCGCTGCTGGCGCCGTCAGGGCATCCGTCTCATCCCCCTCCTCCGGCCCGACGGCACTATAGCTGAGATTGTCGACACTACATCCACCCCTACCCTCCTCCCCATCTCGGCGATACTGATGGCCGGCGGCAAGGGCGAGCGCCTCCGGCCCCTTACCCTCGACACACCCAAGCCCCTCCTTACAATCGACGGCAAAGCCATCATCGACTACAACGTGGAGGCTATGGAGCGCGCCGGCATAAAATCTATCAGGGTGGCTGTCAACTATATGGCAGATAAGCTCCGCGACCATTTCGACCGTCGCGACAATCGCGCCACAATAGAGTGCATAGGCGAGCCCGCCCCTCTCGGCACCATAGGCGCGGCATCGCTGATGACCCACTCCGCCGAAGGCGACACCCTCGTGATGAACGCCGATATACTCACTTCACTTCCCCTCGAAGACCTCTATCTCCATCATCGCGAGGAGGGCAACGACATCACCATTGCCGCCATTCCTTACAATGTGGCCGTGCCATATGCCATCCTCTCCACGTCAGCTGCCGAGCCCAGTCGCGTCATAGCCCTCGAAGAGAAACCATCATATTCATATTATGCCAACGCCGGCATCTATGTCATCGCCAATCACCTCCTCAACGCCCTCCCCAAAGGAGAGCGCACAGATGCCACCGACCTCATAGAGAAGGCCATTGCCGACGGCTATCGTGTGGGCTACTTCCCCATCTCGGGTGTCTGGATCGACATAGGCTCTCCGACCGACTTTGCCCACGCCCGCGAACTGATGCGTCAGCACCGCCTCCTCCCTCCCGCCGATTAATCTCTCAAAACCCCTCTCACTATGTCAGCACCAGATACCCTCCGCGATGATACCCAAGAGCGCGACCGCCGTCTGCACGAGCTTGCCACCGGCAAGATAGGCCGCCTCTTATGGAACTATTCCCTGCCGGCCGTAGTAGGCATGGTGGTAATGTCGCTCTATAATGTTATCGACCGTATCTTCATAGGCCAGGGCGTAGGCCCCGAAGCCATAGCCGGCCTGGCCATCACCTTCCCGGTGATGAATATCGCCACGGCTCTCGGAGTGCTCATCGGCGCCGGCGCTTCTGCCCGTGTCTCAATCCTTCTAGGCGCCGGCAACCATGACGGTGCCTCACGCGTCTTGGGCAATGCCACAGTGCTGACAATTCTTATAGGCCTTATCTACATTGCCTTCTTCGCCGCATTTCTCGACCCGATGCTACGCCTTTTCGGCGCAAGCGACCTCACCCTCCCCTATGCCCACGACTTCCTGATCCATCTCCTCCCGGGTCTCCTGCTGACCAACATTGCCTTCAGCCTCAACAATGTCATCCGCGCGTCGGGCTACCCCGTGCGCGCCATGATGACGATGCTCATAGGAGCCGGCTCCAATCTTATCCTCGCCCCCATCTTTATCTTCCTCCTCGGCTGGGGTATCACGGGCGCGGCCATAGCCACCGACATAGCCATGGCCATATCGGCAATATTTGTCCTGGCCCACTTCTTCCGCCGCGATGTCAACCTACGCTTCCGTCCGGGCATCTTCGGCCTCCGCCTGTCGACAGTCATTGCCATCATATCCATCGGCGCCGCCCCCTGCCTGGTCAATTTCGCCGGCTCGGCCATCAACGTCATCATCAATCTCAACCTCGTCCACTACGGCAGCGATCTGGCCGTGGCAGCGGCAGGCATCTTCACCACCTACACATCGCTCATCGTCATGGTGGTCATCGGCATATGCCAGGGCATGCAGCCCATCGTAGGCTATAACTACGGCGCCGGTCAGCTCACCCGCCTGCGCAACACCCTCTGGCTCACCGTCGGGTGTGCCACAGCCGTGGTGACCCTCGGCTGCGCCATAGGTCTCATCTTCCCCCGCGCCATAGCCCGCGCCTTCACCTCCGATGCCGAGCTCATCGGCCTCACCTCACAAGCCTTCTCCATCGCCATGCTTGCCTTCTGGCAAGTAGGCTTCCAGGTGGTGGCCACCAATTTCTTCCAGAGCATAGGCTTTGCAGGCAAGTCAATCATTATGAGCCTATGCCGTCAGGTGATTTTCCTTATCCCCCTGCTCTATACCCTCCCGCCACTGATGGGCCTCGACGGCATCTGGGCATCATTTCCCATCTCCGACACCATCGCCACCCTCGTAGCCGTGGTCCTCCTCGCATGGCAGCTCCGCTCCATCCGCCGCGCCGCCCTCCTGCGCTAAGCCTTCCGCCCTCTCCGATAAGACAGCGGAAGGTAAGACTTGTGGCGCTATTTTAGATGATTGATTTTCGAACATACTTGCTGAACATGATCAAGACCATACAAAAGTGAATGGCTGTCAATCCCCATCCACATAAACAATTTGTGGAGTGTCTGATAAGCGTTCAATATGTAGGTTGTTCCGATTTGAGGCTGACGGCGCGCAAAACATATAGGCTCATGGTGAGCAATCCGGTTGCGGAGAATGTTGATGCCATCCATCTCATTGAAGATATAAGTATTATTGTACTGCACCTGTGCAGATGAACGAGGCTTGTTTGGGAAGATAGCAAGCAAGGTTCTGCCGACTGCTCTGTATTGAGGATTCGCAAACATATATTTCCATACACCGAACTCCATTTCCGCAAGTAGCTTAGGATGGGTATAGGAGCCATCACGCAAAAGTCTGTTATATGCTTTTTTGATTATTTTGGCGCTGTCTCGACATCCGGGCACATCAAATACTCCACCGGGCAATATGGCATCGCGTAGCCAATCAGTGCCGAGAGATGCTGTGAGAATACGGTCTATTGCATTCCTGACGGCTACTTCAAAGCAGCTCAGAAGGGTGAAGACCTCTTGTGATAAATTCAGATTCAATCTATACAGGGTCATCGTCTTTCGAGTGACATTATCACAAGCCAACAAGTATCGTTGGAGTCGTTCTTCAGATAATATATGTTGAAATTCAGAAAATTTCATTCTTCTTCACGATTTTTTGGTTCAATATTTGGCGGCTTTAAAAAAAATCATTACTTTTGCAACGTTGATTCCCGGTAGCCCCTGATTCGTCAAGCTATCGGGTTTAGTTTTTTACGCCTGCAAAGATAACGACTTTTCAAAAAACTGGGCACTGACAAGAAAAAAACCTCACGAGACTCACTCAATCTCAAGGCTATGCATCGCCTTGGCTTTCTCGCCGGGCGCAAGGCCTCCATCGGATTTGATAATCAGATGGGAGCCATTATGGAAACCCTCGCTAATGACGTAGTAGCCTCATCTGCCATCGAAGGAGTGAAACTTGATACCGCCGAGGTGCGTAGCTCCGTGGCGAGGAAATTAGGCGTAAAGGTCAAAGACCGCAAAAATCGGCACAAGAGTAAACACCCCTTTCTACTCAGACATCGTCATTTCCGCCTCCGCCTCGGGAGGGTCCCTGGGCGGAAAGCCCGAAGGAGCTGCCGAGTTTTTTGCGGTCAGGGTCGCTTTTTTTGTTGCCTCTTTGAGCTAATTCTCTTATCTTTGCAGGTAGAAATCAATTTATCGCTAAAGATATGAAACTCTTTGACAAGCTTTCGCAGAAAGCCAAGGAGCACCCCCAGAGGGTGGTACTCCCCGAAGGCACTGAGCCTCGCACTCTTAAAGCAGCCGACCGCATCATTGCCGACGGCCTCGCCAAGATAATCCTCATAGGCGATCCCAAGGAGGTGCTCGCCATGGCCGATGAGCTTCAGCTCCCCCATATCAAGGACGCCACTATCGTCAATCCTGCCGATGAGAAGGTCATCGACAAATATGCCCCTCTGTTCTTTGAGCTCCGCAAGAGTAAAGGTATATCGATGGAGCAGGCCCGCCTCACCACGGCCAATCCCCTCTATCTCGGCTGCCTCATGGTGAAGGCCGGCGACGCCGATGCTCAGGTGGCCGGAGCTCAGAACACCACCGGCAATGTGCTCCGCGCAGCCTTCCAGGTGATCAAGACTCAGCCCGGCATTGACGTGGTCTCCGGTGAATTCCTGATGCTTCTCCCCGAGGGGAGCCCCTTCGGCACCGACGGCATCCTTATC
>CAZAUV010000096.1:0-9201 GCA_964488335.1 uncultured Bacteroides sp. | reverse complement strand
GCCATCGTCGAGGGTCTGGCTCTCCGCATAGTCCAGCGCAAGGTGAGCCGAGTGCTGTTCAATAAGCGTGTGGTGAGCCTCGATATGGCCTCCATCGTGGCCGGCACGAAATACCGGGGTCAGTTTGAGGAGCGCATCAAGGGCATCCTCGCCGAGCTGGCCAAGAACCGCGACGTGATCCTCTTCATCGACGAGCTCCACACCATCGTGGGCGCCGGCAATGCCAGCGGCACTATGGACGCTGCCAATATGCTCAAGCCCGCCCTCGCCCGCGGCGAGATCCAGTGTATCGGAGCTACGACCCTCGATGAGTACCGCAAGAATATCGAGAAAGACGGTGCTCTGGAGCGTCGCTTCCAGAAGGTGATGGTGGAGCCCACTACACCCGAGGAGACCCTGACCATCCTCGGCAATATCAAGGCCAAATATGAGGAGCATCATAATGTGACCTACACCGACGATGCACTGCGCGCATGCGTGAAGCTCACCGACCGTTATCTGAGCGACCGCAACTTCCCCGACAAGGCCATCGACGCCCTCGATGAGGCCGGCTCGAGGGTCCATGTGGTCAATATCTCCGTCCCCGAGGAGATAGAAACCCTCGAGGAGGCTATCAATGAGGCAGGCCGCGAGAAGCTCGCCGCCGCCCAGAGCCAGAACTTCGAGCTGGCGGCATCGCATCGCGACCGCGAGCAGCAGCTCCGCCGCGACCTCGATGCGGCCAAGGAGCGCTGGGAGCGCCTTCAGGCCACTCAGCGCGAGATTGTCGATGAGGAGAATGTAGCCGAAGTGGTGGCCATGATGACCGGAGTCCCCGTCCAGCGCATAGCTCAGGCCGAGGGGAAGCGCCTCCGCGCCATGGGGGCTGCCCTTAAGGGCTCCATCATTGGTCAGGACGAGGCTATCGACAAGATAGTAAAGGCTATCCAGCGCAATCGAGTAGGCCTCAAAGACCCCAACCGACCTATCGGCACCTTCATGTTTCTCGGCCCGACGGGCGTAGGTAAGACCCATCTGGCCAAGCGCTTGGCCGAATATCTCTTTGACTCGGCCGACACTCTCATCCGAGTGGATATGAGCGAATATATGGAGAAGTTTACCGTGAGCCGCCTTGTCGGTGCCCCTCCCGGATATGTCGGATATGAAGAGGGTGGTCAGCTGACGGAAAAGGTTCGCCGCCGCCCCTATTCGGTGGTGCTCCTCGACGAGATCGAGAAGGCCCATCCCGATGTGTTCAACCTCCTCCTTCAAGTGATGGATGAAGGTCGGCTGACCGACTCCCTCGGGCGCCGCATCGACTTCAAGAACACCATCATCATCATGACGTCCAACATAGGCTCGCGGCAGCTCAAGGACTTCGGCAGCGGAGTGGGCTTCGCCACCCGGGCCGACGACCGCGACCATGACCGCGGCGTGATCCAGAAGGCCCTCAACCGAGCTTTCTCGCCCGAGTTCCTTAATCGAGTTGACGACATCGTGATGTTTGACTCCCTCTCCAAGGAGTCGATATTCAAGATTATCGACATTGAGCTCGCCGGCTTCTTCCGCCGCATGGCCGATCTGGGCTATAACCTCGAGATCACCGAAGAGGCCAAGACCTTTATCGCCGAGCGCGGCTATGATGCCCAGTATGGCGCCCGTCCCCTCAAGCGGGCTATCCAGAAATATCTTGAGGATGACCTGGCCCAGATGCTCCTCGACAATGAGACTCTCGCGGGCCATAGCGGCACCATCCGCGCCGGCTTCGACCCTGTGGAGAAGAAGATTGTGATGACCATTGTGGAGGAGCCTGCTGATGAAGCCTCCGCCTCTGCCAACGCCGATCCCGGGCTCGAGACCCCTGCTGAGTAATCGAGCTGAAATATTCTGAAATATATAATGGCCGCGCCATCGATTGATGGCGCGGCCGTTTTTTTGGGGGGTTATCCGGGCGGATTATTTACTTGCGGATTATAGCGCGTGAAGTGCGGTCGATGACAATCTGGCCCTTGGCGGGATTGACCACGGGGCGGCCGAGGAGGTCAAAAAGCTCCTCGGGGGCGGCAGTGGCCGGGGCGGTCACTTCGTCGATGCCGGTGGGAAGGGGAGTGTTGGTCAATACGGCATTATGGGCGCGGTTGAAATCGATATAGCCGTCGACCGAGGGCTTGGCGAGGAAGGCATCGGCAGCTCCCCGGAGGGTCTCGACTAAAGCGGGACGGGAAGAGCCATAGGTCTGCTTGGCATCGGCCAGGCGACCCTCCACCATCTGGCGGGCGAGGCCGAGGGCAGTCTGGCAGTCGGCATCGGCAGAGGTGTCATAGGTGTAAGCTCCCGAGGTGATGTCTTCCACGCTCAGATTGCGGTAGACCTCACAATAGTCGGGGCCGAAGGTGCTCTCCTCATAGAGGAAGCCGACAGTGCCGTCGGGCATGATGGTGAGGGAGGAATAGGCCGAGGGGAGGGATGTGACCTGGATGAAGCCATCCCAGTCGGAGGCTATGTTTTTGGCTGTGCCGAAGTCGTCATAACCCTGACTGAGCACCTTGTAGTTGATGCCCACATTGATGCGCGACGAGGGGTGGCAGGGAGTTGACTGGAGGAGGAGATAAGCGCCCTCGCCTGTGGTGGCGCTCCTGACGGGGATCACGAGGGGATCGCCGTCGCATGAAGCGGCTCCGGAGGCCATGCGGCCGGGCTCGGCCTTGTCCCAGTAGCCTTCGGCCTTGGCGATGTCGGTATAAGAGAAGATGTTCCAGGTGCGCACACCGCCGCCTGAGCGGCCGCTGAAGAGCACAGAGCCGTCGGGGAGCTCCTCACACTTGGGCTCTGCGCCGCCGGTGGTGAGGGCGGGCTTCATCGGGTCGCCGAGCACCTGCCAAGAGTCGCCGAAGTTGTCGGAGTAGAAGACGAAGCACTGGGTGTCGCTGAGTTTGCGTGACACCACTCCGGCCACGACATATACGCGGTAGTGGGAGTCCACCTTGATGTATTTGCTCTGAGCCATGCGGCCGGCAGTGAAGAAGAGGCCGTCGGCGTGGCCATATTCGCAGCGGTCGTCAAGGAGGGTGAGTATATCTTCCGTGATGTCTTTCCAGGGAGTCCAGGTGTCGCCGCCGTCACGGCTGTGCCAGATGGCGAGGCCCTGAGGAATCTCACGGGTGCACTGGCCGATGGGGATGCGGCCGCAGACGCCCATCATCAGCAGGTCGCCGCTCTCGCGGTCGGCCACGAGGGATGCATCGCCGAAGCCGCAGTCGCGGTTTTCGTTTGAGGTGGCGGGAGTGCCCTCGCCATCGCCGTCGGCCACATGGTTGCCCTGAGCGTCGACGAGGTCGGCGGGGATGCTCCAAGTCAGGCCGCCGTCGTCGCTATGGGAGATATGGAGGTCCACCTCGCCAAAGCCTATGTCGGCGCCGCAGGGGCGGAAGTCGTTGATGGCCACAAGACGGGCTGCCTTAGGCCCGGCGGGGACGTAGGCCACCACGGGGATGCGGTAGACGGTGGAGTAGGGGGCGAAGCCGGTATAGGTAAATACGTTGACACCCTGGCCCGTGGGCGATGTCTCGGTCAGCAGGGCCTTGAAATCGGTGGCCTTGATGCCGGCGTTGGAGCCGGTGAGGGTGAAGGAGGCCACCTGGCCATAGGCCAGATTGTCGATGCGGAGGGTCTGGGGAGTGGCTGAGGCGGTGATGCTCTTGGAGCCTGAGGCCACGGTCACCGGTTTCGACGGGTCGTTGGCCACAAAGGTGAGCTCAAAGCCGCTGACGCGCCGGCTGCCGTTGGTCGACAGATAGTATGTCGAGGTGCCGGCAGTGCCCTCGCGGAGGTCGAGCGACTTTCCGTCGGTGGCGGCTGCCATATTGGCGATGCTCTGCTTGTTGCCGGTGGTGGCCACGAGGTTTACGTCGGGCGACTGCCAGAGGCAATAATAAGTGCCTTTAGACATCGAGAGCTTGCCGGTGGTGAGGTCGATGGTATAAGCCTCTGAGGGCTCGGGCTCAGTCTCGGTAAGGGTCACGGTGAAGTCGGTAGTAGTGATGCCCTGGTTATTACCCGAGAGAGTGATCGAGGGAGTGTCAAACCTGCCGGGGCTGACGGTGAGGGTCTGCACTTCGGCCGACGACACTATCTTCTGTCCAAGAGAGGAAATTGTGACGGGGTTGGCCGTATCGTTGCCCTTGAAGCTAAGCGAGATACGGGTCACTCGCCATCCTGCATCAGGGGTGATGATATAAGTAGACGTTTTGGCGGAGCCTTCGCGCATGTCGAGATTGACCCCATCGGCTGCGGGGCCCATATCTCTGCGCGAGGCTGTCATTGAGATCGAGGGGTTTGTCTCCGAGCCGGTCCACTTCTGTGACCAGCCGGAAGGTGAGTCGAGAGCGCCCGTCTGCAACGAGATCTTGCGGACGACATCATCGGCCGCCGCGGCCTGAAAAACGGCCATCGCAGCTGCAAAGAGCGCGAGTCGTGTAGAGGAAAAAATCATAATGATTGGTAAAGAATAAAAAATCAGGGGTCAAAGATACAAAAAACTTTTAAGAGGAACCTAACTTCCCGAGAGAAAATGAGTTACAATCCGGTGACAATGTCGTTTTCCCTCAATTCGCCCTTATGCGGAGTCTCCTGAGGATGGCGCCGATGGCCTCGGATCTATAGTGGAAGGAATGAATGCAGCCGGCCTAAACGTCTGTCGGAGACATCGATAAGATGCGGCAAAGGCCGGCTCTCGCGGGGGCCGGCCTTTGTCAGGCGAGGAGATGGGGGATGTGAGTGGCGAGGGGATTACCTGAAGAGGGTCTTCCGGCCCCCGATGATGTAGACGCTGCCGCTGACGGGATTGACCACGCGATGCCCCTGGAGGTCGTAAATTGTCGGGTTGCCGGCGGTGTCGGTTTCGGAGGAGTCGGAGGGGATGAAGGGGAGAGCGGTAATGGCCTGACGCTCGATGGAGAAGCGGATACGGTCAGATATGGGATGACCATGGGAGTAAATCAGAGCAAGATATTCGCCGTCGGCAAGTCGTGACAGGTCGGCCACGATAGTCCGGCTCGCGCTCTCTCCCTCGGTGAGATAGACTATGGAGGAGCCGCGCTGATAGACGTCGTCGCCTCCCCGGCCGGGGAATATAAGGAGGGTTACATTGTCATAAAACAGACCCTCGTCGCAGGTGATGGTGAAGTCAAACGGCACTTCGGAGGGTATGACGATGGGCTGGGCGGCCCGGAGGGTGAAGTCGGTCAGATGGATGCTGGTCGGGCCCGTCAATTCGCTCAGGGTGATGTCGAGGGGCGAGCTGACGTGTCGCCCGCGATTGTCTATGAAGACGAGCTGATATGAGCCGGCGGTGAGGGAATCGCCTTTGAGAGGAGTGAAGGAAGCGACATAGTCGGAAATAGCCTCATTGGCCGAGCCAACGACATCGAGCGGGCGGAATTTGGAGCGGGCCACCTCGCGCCCGAGGGAGTCGATGAGGGTAGGAGTGACGGTGCCGTAATACTCATCGGAGGTAAGGTTGCGTGCTTTGAAAGTCAGGGGAAACTCGTGGCCGATGTAAAGCGCGGCGGGGTGGGCTATGTCGGTGATGCGGATGGCCGCGCCGTCGGTATTGGCAAAGGTGGCCTTACCGTCTGACACGCGGGCCTCGACCATCGAGGCATATCCGACGGGCATCCTTACTGCCTCCCAGCGGCCGTCGATCTTCATCACGGGAGTGATATGATAAGTCCCGTCGGGGAGCGAAGGGAGGGCAACCTGAAGGTCGTAGCGGCCATCATAAGGGTGATAGCCCCCGATCTCCGGGCCTTCGGCAAAGCGGGCCTCGCCGGTGGCGGTGTCGACAAATTTCATGCCCAGGCGCGAGCCATCGGGGAGGGTCGAGAGGCTATAGTTGAAGTAGTGACCTCCGCAGCGAAATGTCTCTCCCGCCCGGGCTTCCTTCTGGTCGGTGGAGAATCCGATGGTGTTGTAGAGAAGATATGTCGGGCTGTCTCCCTCCTGCGGCAGACGGAAGCCGACAGTGGCCACCTGAGAGGTGTTGAAGCCTCCTGCTCCTCCTCCTACGCCAAGGTCGTCGGGGTTGAGGGCCGTCAGGAGGAAATAGCCGTTGGAGATACCACCCCAGCCCCAGTTGAAATGGAAATAACCACCGGAGCGATAGCCGTCGCAGATAAACTGATGGCCGCCGTCGGTGCCGGCGCCGCTGTAGAGCACGGGCCTTCCGGCTTCGAGCTCGGCATATATCATATCTTCCCATTCATAATAGCCGTAAAAAGCCCGGTTGGGCATTGATATGGAGGGGGAATAGTCGAAGATGTCGATAAGGGCCTGCCCCATGGCCATGGTGGCGGCGCCGCTTCCGCCGGGTTCATAGTGCATGTCGACACTGATGCCGCAGGCGAGCATGAGCTCAGCCACGGCATGGCGCTCCTGCTCGGTGCTCCGGGCGTCATAATCGTCGGTCATGAGGCTCCATTGGAATGGAGTGGAGGAATAGTCAAACGATAGCTCTTCCTCCCCCGGGCGCCATAGATAGGAGTGGGAGCCGCGGCCGTGGGCGGGATAGTCATAATATTTCATGGCCTGGGCCATGGCGGTGGCCACGCATCCGGTGACGGTCTCGCGGCCGTCTACCTTGGGGCATAGGTCGTTGTAAGGTCGCTCCTGGTTCCACCGGGTGGCAATGAGGGGCTCAATCTCGGCCCTTTCGGCGCGCGTTGATGAGGTCATGGCGGTGGCAGAGGTGGCATCGAGGCTTTTGAGCTGGTCGTTATAGAAGTTGAGCCAGTCGGCCAGGGCCGGGTTTGCCTTGGGGTCGAGGGTGCCGGAGTCGGCAAAGCCGAGGAGGGCCGGGGCGCGGTCGTCGGCCGGGAGGATCATAAAGCCGTCGTCGCCAGCTGAGAAGATATAGAGGCTGCCGATGGTGAGGGTGTGGGTGAGGCTGCCGGAGCGTCCCCGTGAGATAGGCGCCAGGCGCGAAAGTGAGGAGGTCTCGAGGCGGTCGAGCGCCTGCTGAGGTGAAATCGTGGCGGTGGAGGCGGCGGAGGCGGCGAGCAGAGCTGCCAGGGTGATAAGCCGGCCGGTAGGCGACATGTGTGAGGTCATAGTGGCGATGAAGGTGATGGATGGTGGGAGGGTTGAGAATTGAGAGTGTGTGGAGGGGAGAGAATATTTCCTCATCAACTCAACACCCGTTGGACAGGGATTGTTTTGGCTCCTTATCAGTTCACCCTGATGGTGAAGGCGCCCAGGCGGGTGGTGTAGTCGGGCGATTTGAGGGCCCGGCGGATGGCTCCGGCGAAGCGGATGTTGCGCCCGGTGAGAGGGTCGCGCCCGGGATATTGCTGGGCGGCGACGATGACGGTGTCGGCCCCCATGCGGGCATTGACGGCATCGAGGGCTGCCGAGACGTTGCGCAGGCGCGAGGCGCGCACGGGGTCGTAGGAGAAAAGGTCGGGTTGAAGGGTGGCCAGGGGCGACAGGTCGGTGACCATCACCGAGGCGCGTTTATAGCATATGCCGGGGCGGAAGATGGAGCGGAGGATATGGTGGGCGGCGGCGATGAGCTCGGGGGTGGTGGCCGTAGGGGTGGGAAAATTGACAGTGGCGGCGGCATCATATTGCGGGAGGTCGTCGCGGAAGTGATTGGACTGGAGCATGACCGTCAGGCGGGCGGCCACCGAGCCCTGGCGGCGCATCTTGGCGCCACAGCGGGCGGCATAGTTGGCCACGTGGGGGCGCAGGTCGTCGAGCGAGGAGAGCATCGAGGGAAACGACCGGCCTGTCATGATGCTCTTCTTCTCCACTCCGTCGAGGGCATCGATGTCAATGGCGGGGATGCCGTTGAGCTCCTTCCAGGTGCGTTCGCCGGTGATGTGGAAGTGGTTGCGCACCCATTGGCCGGGGAGTGAGGCGAAGTCGGCAGCCGTGGCTATGCCGAAGCGGCTGAGAGTGATGTTGATGCGGCGCCCTATGCCCCAGACGTCGGTAACCTTAAGTCCCCCGAGGGCGGCCAGGCGGCGGGCGTCGGTGTCGATGACGCAACACTTTTTATATCCGGGATATTTCTTGGCATATTTGCTGGCCACCTTGGCCAGGGTCTTGGTAGGGGCGATGCCGAGGCTTACGGGCATTCCGGTCCATTGCTCTACCTTGCGGCAGAGAGCCTCGCCCCATGCCTTGAGGTCGTGGGTCTGCTCCATCCCTTCGAGATTGAGAAAAGCCTCGTCGATAGAATACTGGATCACCTCGGGAGCCTCCGACCTAAGCACCTCCATGACGCGGGCCGACATGTCGCCATAGAGGGTATAATTGGACGAGAAAGCCACCACGGCCTTCTCGTCATAGAGATTGCGGAGCTGATAAAAGGGCATCCCCTCGGGGATATTGAGCGCCTTGGCTTCGCGCGAGCGGGCCACTACGCAGCCGTCGTTGTTGCTGAGCACCACCATTGCCCTCCCGTCGAGGTCGGGGCGAAACACCCTCTCGCAGGAGCAGAAAAAGTTGTCGCAGTCGATGAGCCCAATCATGGTCGGCGCCTGGGGGGATAGTGGTTGAGGAGCAGCGTCTGATCAGCGATGGCGGCGGCGATTGGCCTTGATGGTATAGGTCACGATGCCCCATACGCGGAAATCGTCGTCGGGGCTCACCTCTATAGGGCGGTAGCGCGGATTGCTCGGCATCAGGCGCAGGCGGCGCCCCTCGGAGATGTCGAGCCGCTTGAGGGTAAACTCGCCGTTGAGACAACACACGGCCAGGTCGCCGCTTTCGGCCGATATGGAGCGGTCGACCACGAGGATATCCCCCTCGTCGATGCCTTCGCCCTCCATGGAGTCGCCCTCGACGCGGGCATAAAACGTTGCGGCGGGGTGGTTGATGAGGGTCTTGTTGAGGTCGATAGTGTCGGAGAGATAGTCTTGAGCGGGGCTTGGGAAACCCGCGCGAATGCCCCCGTCGGCAAAGGCCAGGGGGAGCTCGGTGTCGGTTATAGCTTTGTAGATATTAAGGCGCATAAGGGCGGGGCGAAGCGCGCAATTCTTTGTTAGACAAAGCGACCTGAAGGTCGATGAAGAAATGAGAAATGAATAATGAGGAATGACGCGGAGCGTGAGCCGCTTCAGTCTATGCAAAGATAAGCGATGGCGGTGAATTGAAGGCTGCCCGCGCCACGGCTCTTTCATTTAAACCAGCATGATGGCGCATAAAGCCCTTACCCGAGTC
>CAZAUV010000095.1:0-9344 GCA_964488335.1 uncultured Bacteroides sp. | reverse complement strand
GCCACAACGCCATCGCCGCCGGCTTCCAGGGCCAGCGCCAGTGGACCGACTTCTACCCCAACGGCGACTTCCCCGAGGCAATGCTCAATTCATCCTTTGACTGGAACGGCATCCGCGAAGCCTTTGTCCTGGCCACCGAAAACGATGCCCTCAACGGTGTGGCGATGCTCTTCGGCCACCTCCTGACCGGCCGCGCTCAGATCTTCAGCGACGTCCGCACCTACTGGAGCCCCGAGGCCGTCAAGCGCGTCACCGGCAAGGAGCTCACAGGCCGCGCCGCCGGAGGCATAATCCACCTCATCAACTCCGGCGCCACCACCCTCGACGGCACCGGCCGGCTCTCCGACGCCGACGGTAATCCCGTCATGAAGCAGCCCTGGGAGATGACCGAGGAGGATGCCCTGATGTGTCTCAAGGCCACGACATGGTATCCGGCCGACCGCGACTACTTCCGCGGCGGAGGCTTCTCGTCCAACTTCCTCACCCGCGGCGGCATGCCCGTGACCATGATGCGCGTCAATCTCGTCAAGGGCCTCGGCCCGGTGCTTCAGCTCGCCGAGGGCTGGACAGTAGACATCGACCCCGAGATAAACAAGACCCTCGATATGCGCACCGACCCCACCTGGCCCACGACATGGTTTGTACCCCGCCTGACCGACGCCCCCGCCTTCCGCAGCGTCTACGACGTGATGAACTGCTGGGGAGCCAACCACGGCGCCATCTCTTACGGTCATATCGGTGCCGACCTCATCACCCTGGCCTCCATCCTCCGCATCCCGGTGTGTATGCACAATGTCGGGGAGGATAAGATCTTCCGCCCCGCCGCCTGGAACGCCTTCGGCATGGACAAGGAGGGCTCCGACTATCGCGCATGCGCCACTTACGGCCCCATCTACAAATAATCTCCCCGCCTTATGGACACCATTCCCTTTATGCTCCACTCCCTTATCGGAGAGTTTGTCAAGCAGGCACGCCGCATCGGCAAAGCCGGCCTTACAATATGCAGCAGCGGCAATCTGTCGTGGCGCGTCAGCGATCAGGAGGCCCTCGTCTCGGCCACCGGCTCGTGGGTCCCCGAGCTGACTCGCGAGCATGTGGCCCTGGTATCGATAGCCACCGGCCAGTCGTTCAGCAAGGTGCGCCCTACGATGGAGAGCGCCTTCCATCTGGGCATCCTCCGCGAGCGCCCCGACGTGGGCGTCGTGCTCCATTTCCAGAGCCCCTATGCCACCGCCGTGGCCTGCATGGACCCCCGGCCGACCAATTTCAACGTCACGGCCGAAGTGCCCATCCACGTCGGCGCCGAAATCCCCGTGATCCCCTTCCATCGCCCCGGCTCGCCCGAGCTTGCCCGGGCCGTGGTGGAGGTGATGAAAGACCATAACTCATGCTTCCTGGCAAAGCACGGCCAGGTGGTCTGCGGCCGCGATTTCGACCAGGCCATAGAGCGGGCCATGTTTATGGAGATGGCCTGCCGCATCGTCCTCACCGCCGGCGACCGCTGCACCTTCCTCACCCCCGAGGAGATTGCCGACCTCGAGAGCTATTTCCTCGCCAAGCAGCCCAGCTGATGAAGCCTTCCCTTATCGCCATAGACCTGGGAGGTGGGAGCGGCCGAGTGATGGCCGCCTCCATCTCCCACGATGGGGTGCTCACCCTCGAGGAGGTCTTTCGCTTCCGCAACAGGCAGGTCCGTGCCGGCAGGCATCTCTACTGGGATTTCCTATCCCTGCTGGCCGACATCAAGGAGGGCCTGGCCCGCGCCATAGCCTCCGGGAGGCGCATCCTCAGCATAGGCATCGACACCTGGGGCGTTGACTTCGGCCTCATCGACGCAGCCGGCAATCTGCTCGGAAATCCCGTCTGCTACCGCGACCCCTCGACCGAGCCTTACCCGGCCCGCGTCATCGACCGCTTCGGCGCCCGGGCCCATTATGAGCTGACGGGCACCCAGGTGATGCCCATCAACACCCTCTTCCGCCTGATGGCCCTTGCCGACGAAGACCCCGCGATGCTGAAGGCCGCCCGACGCCTCCTCTTCATGCCCGATCTCTTCAGCTTTTTCCTCTGCGGCTCCGAGACCACCGAGCCCTCCATAGCCTCCACCTCCGAGATGCTCGACGCCTCTTCGGGCCGCTGGGCCACGGAGATGCTTTCCGACCTCGGCCTCCCCGCCGCCATCCTCCCGGAGATAAGACCCTGCGGCTCTATCAGCGGCTACCTCACCGACGAGGTGCTCGCCGAGATAGGGGCCGACTATCCTATACCGGTCATCGCCGTGGGCTCCCACGACACCGCCAGCGCCATA
Organism: uncultured Bacteroides sp.; assembly: GCA_964488335.1. Classification (GTDB taxonomy): domain Bacteria; phylum Bacteroidota; class Bacteroidia; order Bacteroidales; family Muribaculaceae; genus Paramuribaculum. Next base: position 7,036 of record CAZAUV010000095.1, on the reverse strand, counting down.
CACGCCATGCCGCCGGCCCCCGAGGGTGCCGTGAGGGTGTTTCTCTCCTCCGGCACATGGTCGCTCTTAGGAGTGGAGCTCCCCGGGCCAATGCTCACCGAGGCCGTCCGCCTCGGTGGCCTGACCAACGAGCGCGGTGCCCGCGGCCGGGTGACCCTCCTCCAAAACATCACCGGTCTCTGGATTGTCCAGCGGCTGATGGCCCGCTGGGCCGAGGAGGGGCTCGACGTGAGCTATCCGGCCCTCATCGCCGCGGCCCGCGAGGCCGATATCGACACCATCATCGATGTCGACGACCCCGCCTTTACCAATCCCGCCGATATGGGCCGCGCAATCGCCCTGTGGTGCTCCTCCCGGGGTCTGCGCGCCCCGCAGGGCCAGGCCGAGACGCTCCGCTGCGTCCTCAACTCCCTGGCCCGGCGCTATGCCCGCGGCATCGAGCAGCTCAATTCGCTCCTCCCCTCGCCCGCCACTGAGCTCCATATCATCGGCGGCGGGGCTAAAAACACCCTCCTCAACGAGCTGACGGCCCGGGCCTGCGGCATCCCCGTCGCCACCGGCCCCTATGAGGCCACTGCCATAGGCAACATCTTCTCCCAGGCCGAAGCCCTCGGCCTGATATCGTCGCCCGCCGACATCACCTCCATCATCGAGCCATGACCTCCACACCCTCCCCCTCCCGAGAGAAGCTCCTCGAGCGCAATGGCGTCTCTTTTCTCGTCCCCTTCATCTTCATCACGTCGTGCTTTGCCCTCTGGGGATTTGCCAACGACATCACCAACCCTATGGTCAAGGCCTTCTCGAAAATCTTCCGCATGAGCGTCACCGACGGCGCGCTGGTCCAGGTGGCCTTCTATGGCGGCTACTTCGCCATGGCCTTCCCCGCAGCCATGTTTATCCGCCGCTTCACGTATAAGGCGGGAGTGCTCATGGGTCTGGGGCTCTATGCCGTCGGGGCCTTTGCCTTCTATCCGGCGATGCTCACCGGCCTCTACTTTCCCTTCCTCATAGCCTATTTCCTGCTCACCTGCGGCCTGTCGTTCCTTGAGACGAGCTGCAATCCCTTTATCCTCGCCATGGGCTCGGAGCCCACCGCCACGCGTCGCCTCAACCTGGCCCAGGCCTTCAACCCCGTGGGCTCGCTGTGCGGCATGTGGGTGGCCATGACCTTTATCCAGGCGCGTCTCAGCCCCCTCGACAGCGCCGAGCGCGCCGGACTCTCCGATGCCGACTTTGCCGCCGTCCGCGATGCCGACCTCCTGACGCTCGTCCAGCCCTATCTCTGGCTCGGGGTGGTCATCGCCCTGATGTTTATCGTCATAGCCTGCCTCCGCATCCCCGACGACGGCGAGAAGCGGGAGCGGAGCCTCAATCTCGGCCCTACCCTCCGCCGCCTCATCCACCTGCCGAGGTATCGCGAGGGTGTGATCGCGCAATTTTTCTATATCGGCGCCCAGATCATGTGCTGGACCTTCATCATCCAGTATGGCACGCGGGTATTCATGGCCGAGGGGATGACAGAGGTGGAAGCCGAGGTGCTCTCCCAGAAATTTAATATTGCGGCAATGGTCATCTTCTGTGGCAGCCGCTTCATCTGCACCTATCTCCTGCGCTTCATCCGCCCCGGCCGTCTGCTCTCAGCCCTGGCCGCCGCCGCCGCCCTGCTCACTCTCGGCGTGATCTTCATCGACGGTCGCATCGGGCTCTACTGCCTCGTTGCCGTCTCGGCCTGCATGTCGCTGATGTTTCCCACCATCTACGGCATAGCCCTCGACGGCCTCGGCGAGGATGCCAAGTTTGGCGCCGCCGGCCTCATCATGGCCATCCTCGGCGGCTCGGTGCTCCCCCCGCTCCAGGCCTCGATCATCGACATGGGCTCGGTGGGCCCCCTCCCGGCTGTCAACTGCTCCTTTGTCCTCCCCCTGATATGCTTTATAGTGGTGGTCATCTACGGCCGGCGCTCCCTGCGCATGAGCTGAGCCCCTGAAATATAATCAAAGCGCGGCCTGCGGATGCTTCCGCGGGTCGCGCTTTGATTTTCAAGGGGGCCGGGCCCCATCACCAGGCGCGGGGGCGGGGCGCTCTGTCGGGCAGTTTGGCCGGGGGCGGGGTCTGGGAGATGACGTAGAGGGCTATGGCGCGGGTCATCAGGATGTCGTCGTGATAGCCCGCGCGGGCATTGTAGGCCCCCCGGCGGTCAACCTCATAAGTGAGCATCTCGTCAAGCGCCTCAGCCGATCTCTCGACGTAGCCCCGCTCGCGGACGGCGGCGATGAGCGCCGAGATGGCCGCCACCTTGGTCTGACGGTTGGTGTGGAAGCCGGGCCGGCTCTCCATCGTCATCCCCACCCGCTCGCGCGCCTGGCGGACGTAGAGGCGGGGATAGACGGCGCGGAGCTCCCCGAGGATATACATCGACGCATCGCTTGCCGCGGCCACTCCCCCGCTCTCGAGGCTGTTGCTCTCGATGACCAGCAGGGCGCGCCCATAATAGATGCCTATGGCGGCGGCCTGCCAGCAGATGATGTCGTGGTCGGCATGGCCGCGCCATTGCGCCACCACCTCCGGCAGCCCCGACGGCCCGAGGCGGTCGATGACGGCGATGACCGACCAGTCGGCGCCCGGGGAGCGGCCACCGATGTCGACGGTCACCACATAACGCCCCGGCTGAGCCGACGGCTCGGGGCGCCGCCACATCTCGAAGGGCCCCTCAGGCTCGGCGCGGAAGGCGACGCTGCGCAGGGCTTCGCGCCCCGTCAGCGCCATGCCCCCCAACACGCCCCGCTCGGGCGCCGGGCGGCAGCCGGGCCTGAGAGCCTCTACCTGCCCGCGGTCAAAGACGCCGCAGTCGGTGTTGACAAAAGCCTCGGTGGGCGAGGCGGGAAACTCGGCGAGCATCTGCCGCTCCGACTGATATTCGCGCCGCTTCTCGCGCCGCCACGCTATCTGGCCCAGCGATGCGCCGCGGCTGAAGAGGGCCATTTCGGGGGCCGTGAGCCCCGAGGCGAGGGCCTCGCGCTGAGGCTCGCTCAGCTCTTTGCGGTAGATGTCGATCTCCATCCAGGGGACGAAGATAGGCTTGTAGGCGCTCCGGCCGGCCTCGGCGTCGAGCCAGGCGCGGTGGAAGAAATTGCCTACACCGTTGGCCGTGCTCTCCATGACGATGGCCGAGTCGGGGATTAGGGCCACCGAGCCGCTGATGGTCCGGATAAGGTCGGCGGCCGAGCGCGCGGGGGTGTCGCTCCAGAAGGCCACCTCCGAGAGGTGGGCCAGGGCGAAGTCGTTGCCGCGCAGGGCGTCGGGTGCCATGGCCGAGCCGATGTCGATGGTGGCGCCGGTGCCGGTCATCTCCTGCTGCGACGAGGAGCCGGAGGCGGCCTTGAGGGTGAGCGCCCCGGGGCCGTCCCAAAGGTCGGCGGGATAATTGTCGAGCATCCGGCGATACATCCGGCGGATGGTGGCGGAGGTGTTGCGCACATGGCCGCAGATGATGGAGTTCCAGTTGGCGCGGTGGATTATCTGGATGTAGGCGAAATACATCTGCGTCAGGGTGGAGCCACATTATAAGCTACTCATATATTTAAAAATATTGCTAACTTTGTACTATGAATAAGAAAGTAATAGCAATAATTCGGACATCCACAACCCAACAGGAGATAGATAGTCAACGAGAAGAGGTAATTAATATGGCTCTTACTGATGGTTATAGTATAGACGAAATTGAGGTTGTGGGTAAGGCTGGTGCTTCAGCTATCAAGGTAGATGAAGCCTATATAGCAAATATGAATAGAGTTTATGAATTATTGGAGAAAGTTCCAACTATTGAAGCTGTCTATGCTTGGGCTATTGACCGTATAGGCAGAAATGAAGAAATATTAATGCGCTTAAAAAATACACTTGTCAAAAAACATATACAGTTGGTAATTAAGAATCCGTCTTTGCGCCTATTGGAGAAAAACGGTACTGTTAATAGTGGTGTAGAACTTGCATTTGCCCTATTTGCTACAATGGCAAAACAGGAAATGGAGCAGAAGCAAGCTCGATTCATGCGAGGTCGAAAAAGAAATGATGAGCAAGGTAGATACAATGGTGGATATATAGCCTTTGGCTATAAAGTGGAAAATGGCAAAATAGTTGTAAATGATGAAGAAGCAAAGATTGTTCGCCAAATATTCACAGAATTAGCCAGTGGTAAATATAGCTGTGATGGATTAGCCAGAGAATTACAATCAAGAGGTGTATTATTCAAAGGAAAGAAACTGTTATTTTCAAATGTTCGGGGAATACTAAAAAATAAAATATACTGCGGAGAGCAATTAACTACAACGGGCATCGTAAGAAATATTCCCCCAATAGTAAGTAAGGAACTGTATTATTCTGCATTAAAAGCTATTGCAAGTAATAATCCAAGTAAGACAAACTCAACCACTAATCGCTTTTTATTTGGACTAAGGCTTATCACCTGTCCTTACTGTGGTTGTCATTTTTCCGTTGCCGCAAAATTATATCAGTGCCATAACCATAATAGAAATGGGTATGATAGTAGAAAAAGTTTTACCAAATGTTCAAATGGTATATCTATTGGAGTGACGAACTTAGATAGGTTATTATGGTATGCTGCATCTTGTGTGCATTTTAAATACCTTAGAGACTTAATAGATTCTCGTAATTTAGGTTTAGATGAAAAGATTTCAATTCTAAAACAAAAAATCTCCAATCTATATAATGAAATTGATTCAATTACCGAAAGGAGAAAAAGAATCAATGAAGTTTATATGGATAATGGCATAACAAGAGAAGAACGAGATAATAAATTTAGAAAACTCACAGTTGATAAAGATACTTATAGTTTGAAAATTCGTGAGTTTGAAGAAGAAATAACTGGATTAGAGGCTCTAAAGAATGGAGATACAACAGAATTGTTCTTTGATAATATAAGAGCCTTGTTGTTACTTGATAATAAAGAACTCCAATGTAAAATTGTTCGTAAACATATTAAGTCAGTCGAATTAGAACGTAGTACCTACAAGAATTATAAGAGGGTTCTGAAAATACGTATAGTTTATTTTAATCATGTTCCCGAAGAATATCTATATGTGGCAAAAAGTGTCGGTGAGTTCTTCCCTTTAATTTGTGGAGAACTTGTCTATGATGAAACAGGTAATCCAAAACCGATACCTAATATAAATATATTGAAAAACACAATTTGGGCTGAAGATGAAACATGGGGAAAACCAATTTATGGGTCTATTCTATAATAATTGTGATTCCTTGATATGAATTTGTATAAAAGATATTCCTGTGAGGTCTTGTAAAGAAGAATCAACATAAATAGTTTTATCTCCTAAATCTGTTTCTACAAAATCGTGGTCTTTGAAAAAGGGTCTATACTTTTTTGGAAGCATTGTTTGTGCTATATTATTAAGGTCTATCCCAAACAAATATACTTTACCCACAACAGGTTTAGCTTTATATGGCAACTTTTTGACTTGAAAGGCATAATTGATAATAGTAGATGTTAGCTGGGCATAGCCGATACAGTTAGCTTTGCCACATGGGAGATTATTTTTTGCTGTAAAAGAAAGTTCATTACATACAAGTTCCGAACATCCACCGATTATATCTTCGGGAGATTCGGAAGTGTCACATATAGCCTTAATTCGGTCTTCCATATTAGATGTTATAGTGCATGATGTAATACTTCTATCTCGACATTTCTCCAATGCTATTTGTGAGATAAGAAATACCATGCTACCTACGCATATCAGTATTGCTACGGCTATTTTTACGGCTATTTTAATGAGCTTTCTTTTTTGCATAATGTTTTCTCCTATTGTCCTCAACAGTCAGATTTGACAATTCAGCATCAAGCATTTTTATATATGTATTCAGAGTATCTTTATTCCCACCTCCAATCTCAATGTATATAGTGCATAATGTATTATATAGAGTCCGTAATTTGCGTATTTGATTGCTGTTACAAGTGGAAAGTAATTGCATACTCCGTTCTGTGGCTTCTAAAACGGAGTAATTATATAGCTCTCCATTCTTATTCATAAATGTTTCCGTATAGTCAAAATATTCATTTACGTTTCGTTGAGGAAATACTGTAATAAAGAATCGCATTTGAATACTCAATGCTTTTCTCTGCTGTTCCTGTGATAGGATATTTTCTGTTGCTGAATAATATATTTGATGAATGAGTATTCCGATTAGGTATATTTCATTTAATTGCTCACGACTATATCCACCAAGTGGTTTAGGGATAATTGTTGACGGATTATTGAGAGGTTCCCTACTCACGTCTTTTTGCCTATTGATATTTCTATGTGTTTTTGAATTTGTTGATAGCCACTTGTTTATAAGTAAAAGTAATGCGACACCAAATAGAATCACATTAGCAAGAACAAGCAATACAGTATATACAATATTGAGTTGTTGAAATATCGTGTTCATTTCTATGTGAAATATGATTAGATATATCCCACATAATAAAATGAACACGAATATATTCCGTAGGGATTTCATTGCAGACTACTAATATTCTCCTTGTTGAACTACATAGACTTCTTTATAGTTGCCATTACTATTTATTTCAATAGTAACGAAGCGTATGTCTCCACTATTCTGTTCAACAGTTACAGATAGCGTATGCTTCCCTGCTGACCCATTGGTAGGAGTATATGAGTACCAATCGGCTTTTTCACTTGGCTTTACTCGCACAAACCAATCTCCACCATTTACTGAGAATGTGATTGATTGCATTCCTCCTTGTGCTTCAAATTCCAAATAATCGTTATCCAAAATGATAGGAGCAATATCATCTTCTTTTGAGCATGAAGTCAATCCAAGACAGACTACTATTAACAGTAGTGTTTCTTTAATAATTTTCATTTACATTTACATAGCTTCATAGCTCCAATGAAGCAAATTTAGGGTATGACTTACCTAACATATATAGAAAAAGCATGGAGCTATTGCATATTACCGTTATGAAGCTCTGGACTGCTTGACACAAATAATAGACAATAGCCCA
>CAZAUV010000094.1:0-9370 GCA_964488335.1 uncultured Bacteroides sp. | reverse complement strand
TATATATTGTAGACCCCCTTGAATTTCTGGCCAATGTTGATTGGCCAGGAGAGCGGGCGGACGGCAATCTTCAGCTCGGCTTCGAGCTCGTCGAGGATGTCGAAGGGGTCGCGGCCCTCGCGGTCGAGCTTATTGACAAAGATGATGACGGGGGTGTTGCGCATCCGGCAGACCTCCATCAGGCGCCGGGTCTGCTGCTCGACACCTTTAGCCACGTCGACGACGATAATGACCGAGTCGACGGCTGTCAGGGTGCGGTAAGTGTCTTCGGCAAAGTCTTGGTGACCCGGGGTGTCGAGGATGTTGATCTTATAGTCGCCATAATCAAATCCCATCACCGATGTGGCCACGGAGATGCCGCGCTGCTTCTCAATCTCCATCCAGTCAGAGGTGGCGGTCTTTTTAATCTTGTTGCTCTTGACGGCTCCGGCCACATGGATAGCTCCGCCAAAGAGGAGGAGCTTCTCGGTGAGGGTGGTCTTGCCGGCATCGGGGTGGGATATGATGGCGAAAGTGCGCCGGCGCGCTATTTCTTCGTTGAGTGTCAAGGTAGGGAGATGGTTGAAAATGATGGATTAAAGCGTCATGCGGGCCAGAGTGGCTTCGAGGCTGTCTTCCCAGTGGGGGATGGTCAGCTGATAGGTCTTCTTTATGAGCTGCTTGTCGAGGACGCTGTAATGAGGCCTGACGGCAGCGGGGGCATTCTCTTTATTATAGTCGGCGGTAGACACCGGCTTGAGGCTCACTCCGCGGATGCCTGCCAGGCGGAGGATGGCTCTCGCGAAGTCATACCATGATGCTACGCCCTCGTCGGTGAAATGGAAGATGCCGGGGCGCCACTGAGGAGCGCGGAGGATGGCCACTATAGCTTCGGCCAGGTCAGCTGCAGCGGTGGGGGTGCCTATCTGGTCGCTGACTACATTGATTTTGGAGTGGTCGCGGGCCAGGGAGAGGATGGTCTTCACGAAATTATGGCCATAGGGGGAGTAGAGCCACGCCGTCCGGATAATGATGGCGTTGGGACACATGCTCAGGAGCACCATCTCACCCTTGCGCTTCGAAGATCCGTAGACTGAAGAGGGATTGACCTTGTCGGTCTCGCGATAGGGGATGTGGGCTGTGCCGTCAAAGACATAGTCGGTGGAGATATGGATTACCTTGGCCCCGGTCTCGTAGGCGGCTTTGGCTATATTTGCCACGGCATCGGTATTGACCTTAAGGCAACGGGCGGTATCCTGCTCGGCACGGTCAACGGCCGTGTAGGCGGCGCAATTGATGATATGGGTATATTCACCCTCAGCAACGCGGCGTGAGACGGCGTCGTCGTCGGTGAGGTCAAGGGTGTCAATGTCAGTGTAGTCGGTCACGCCGGGCATCACTTGCTCGAGGAGAGTCCGGAGTTCGGTGCCAAGCTGGCCGTTCTGGCCTGTAAGGAGTATCTTCATTACGCAAAATGTGATGAGAGCCCGGTGTGAGACATCAGGCCCATATCGGCGCAAAGCCGTCTGGCAAAATTACTACTTTTTTGCCTATCCCCCGTAATATGCCGCCAAAAAAATCTTTTTTCTAAAAAATCCCCTCCTTCTCCTCATAGCATTGAAGAGGAGAAGGAGGGGATAATATTATATCGGCGCTATCTAATGCCGGAGATTATTTGACGAGGACTTTCGCGCCGTTGATGATGTAGACCTGACCCTTGGAGGGGGAGGCTACCCGGCGGCCCTGAAGGTCAAAGATGCCCTCGACGCCCGAGAGCTTGTCGGCTGCAACTTCTTCGATGCCGGTGTTGAGGTCGGTGGGTATCATATTGCCGGCCCCCTCAACGACAGCTGAAGGGAGGTAAGCCTCATTGGCGTTGACGTTTGACGAGCGCACCTTCTTGAAGCAGAGGTAGCCATTGTCGTCGAGAGCGCCGGCATAGCGGCTCTCGCCTTCGGAGGGCTTGATGGTGGTGCCGGTCAGGATGTTGTTGACCGAGAGGCTGTAGTCGCCGTTGAGAACGGTGAGATTGAGCTCGGCCTTGGGCTCGCCCTTAATGATGACGGGGGTCTTGGCGGGGATGGTGGATCCGATGGTCATCACTTCCACTGCCTCGGGGCTGGCGCTCAGGGCCACGTAGGCCTGGACACCTGCGGGGAGACCGACAGGGCAGGGGAGGGTCACCGATGCGATGCCGGAGGCATCGAGGGTGAGGGGGATCTCCTTGATTTCCTTGAGGACAAACCATTCCGACTCCTCGTCGAGGCCCCAGCTCGTAAGGTTGTGGGCGCCGCCGACGGTGAGGTAAAGACCGTTGTCGGTGCGGACCATGCGGAAGTGGTAAGGCGATTCGTCGCGGCGGTCGAGGCTGAAGTTATGGGCATTTTCCTTGGTGGATACCGAGGTGTTGCCCCAGTTGTTGAGCCACATGTCGTTAAGAGCGGCTGGACTGATCTGCACCAGAGAGGGGAGGGAGGGGTCGGAGTCGACGGTGAAGAGGGCCAGGTCTTCAGCGCGGTCGCCTGAGGCGCCTATGCCGAGCTTGGTGTGCTTGACGCTCTTGAAATACTTGCCGTCGGCAGTGATTGTAAGGATATTGTCCATCGAGCCGGCGGTGGGGCGGGCGATGTTGATGAAGCGATAGTAGTGGCCGGGCTGCGGATAGACAGATGCCTGAGCCTCTTCATAGAGAGCCTCAAGCTCATCCAAGGGGGCATTGCGCTTGATTGCAGAAGCAAGAGCGTCAACTTTAGGTACGCCGACGAAGGCCTCCATTCCGGGCTGAGCGGCGGCGCGGCTCTCCTCGATGAAGGCGTTCATCACCTTGACTGCGCCTTGGGTGACGGCTGCGGTGGAGCATTTGTCCTGGAGGCGACGGACACGGTCGCCATCGGGGGTGATCTTTGAGTCGGAGGTGCCTATCGATATGGTCACGATAGCCTTTGCGGAGTCGGTCTCGGCGATGAGGTTGGTGCCGTTAAATTCACCGGGCAGGGCAAGGAGGCCGCCGTTGGTGGTGTCGATTATCATGGCACGCTTGACATCGTCGGTGGCGGTGAAGAGGCGGAGGGCGCGGGGCGAGTCAAAGAGTCTTGCCTCGGCGCCGTCGGAGCCGAGGAATGTCTCGGTGGCATAGTTGAGGATATACACTCGGCCGAGCTCCTGATTTTTGTAGACGAGCCAGATGGCTGAGTCGCCGTTGAGCTTCGAGGTGGAGACACAGGCCAGGGAGTTGTCGTCCTGAGCGATGATGACGCCGTCGCGCTTCCCGATCTTGGAGTTGAGCCTGACGGGGGTGTCGTTGTCGACAATATTGTCGGTGGAGCCGGCGGGGTCTTGCGCGAAGCCCAGCAAAGGCATAGCGGCGAGGGCGAGGGCTGCCACCATCCGGCTTATATGATTTCTTTTCATTGAATTATCGGTGGGGGATTAGAGGTCAGAGTAAGTGATAGGGCGGTCGTTGGGGATGTATGGCGCCTCAAAAGAAGGATAGGGGCTGCGGCCGATAGCCTCAAAGACAGATTCGGGCATGGGCTTCAGGATGCCGGCGTCTTCAAGAGCCTTCATGTCGTCGCGAAACTCCTCATACATCTCGGGAGTCATAACGTAATACTGAGTGCCGTAGTCGCCCTGCTCGATGGCGCAGGCGGTGATGGCGCCCCAGCGCTGGAAGTAATCCCAGAGGTTGTAGCCGGTCAGGTAAGAGAGTTTGCGGATGGCGTTCATAATGGCGGGGGCGGAGTTTTCCTGCCAGTTCATCACGCGGTCGGCCGGGAGATAGTTGCGGGTGGTCCAGACGGAGTTGGGGAACATCTGGCGGAATACGTCGCGCTTGCCGTTCTTATTGCCGTTGTAGGCGCTGACCAGGAGCTCATATTTGTCGATGCCGGTCTTCTCTACGGATGAGCCCTCGGGACCGTCACACTGGCGGAGAGCTTCGAAGAAGTCGGGATAGAGGTCGGGCTTATAATCAGAGGGGTCGCGGCCGGGGACATTCTCCTCACCGAAGTAATACTGGAGGCGTACCCATGGGGCGAGGATCAGCTCGCCATTGTCGCTCGAATAGGCTTCGATATTGTTGACGGCGCGCATGGGGTCGTCCTTGCGGAGGGTGGGGAGCATGGGCTGGTTGATGGCAAAATCCTTGATTTCGGGGTTCCAGTCCCAGTAGCCGCGGAGGGCGGCGCGCTTGGCTTCTTCGCGGACGGAGAGCACCATATTGTCTCTTTCGTTGGCGGTCTTGTATTCCTTGACGGAGCCATCCTCGTTGAGTGTGGGAGGAGCCACGGTGCGGTTGTAATTATCGTCGAGGAATATGCGCTGGGCTGTTGTCTCCCACTTCTCTTTGGGGAAGCGGCCGCGATAGCTCGAGGAAGCCACGGGATAGCCCATATGGAGGACGTTGTATGACGAGAAGATGTTGTTGCTGACCTCAGCCATGCCTACCCAGCGGAAGTAGGGTGCCATCTGATGCTGGTGGCCCCACTCGTGGGAAAGGCCCCAGAGGGCATCGTCGTCGTTGTGGATGATCATGTCGGGGTTGCAGACACGATATTGAGTGTCGTATTTGAACGATACGCCATAGCCGCCCTGGAACATGTAGTAGGAGTAGTTGACATAGGCAAATGTCTGGTTGACGGGGATGCGGTCATACTTCTCCAGACCGAGCAGGCGGTGCTCCCAGAAGATTATGAGGTCGAGGGTGTTGAGATATTTCACCCACTGACCGTCGGCATGAGCCTTAAGGGCATCTACCTCCCAGACGGAGTGGACTCTCTGGCCGAGGCAGTCCATGATGCAGTAGGTGGCATTGTCAAGAGTGGCCTTGATCTCTCCGTTGGTCATGAAGGGGGTGATATAGCCGTTGACGGGAGCATTGACGAAATGGGCGCGGATGGTCGACCCGGTGCCGTTGCGGTAACCCTCCTCATCATAGTTGGCGATATATGCGAGGCCATCCCAGTCGGTGGTGCGGTCGATGATGTTGATGCCGTTGCGGATGGTGAAGTTCTCGACAAAGAAGCCGCCTTCGCGCGAGGGTGGGCGCCAGCCTACTACACGCAGCTCCGTGGTGCCGCCGTTGAGGTGTTCGGGGATTCCCTCGACGACGATGACGTAGCGGCCCTGGGTGATGGTGATGCCTGTCACGCCATTGACCTGGTCATAGAGCTTGCCGGGGGCATTGAAGTCAGCCGAGAGTTCATCGAGGCCGCGGAGGGTCTTGATCTCGGCAACGCGGCCCTGGACCTTATAGTCGCCGACGAGCATGCGCTGTGCGAGGCTCTTGAGGAAGGGGTCGCTCATATTGTTGATGCGAGCCTGATCAACGCCCGGGGCGAGAGCCGAAAAGATATTGTCGGCAAAGACCTTGCTGTCTTCGGCAATTGCGGCGGAGAGGGATGAGACGATAAACTCCATCTCGGCGCAGGAAGCAAACCAGCGGCCGTCGCCACGACCGGTGCCGCCGCTCTTGATGGTAAACCTCACCTCGGAGATTTTTGCCGCGGAATACTGCTCGGGGATAAGGATGGAGGCCGGGGTATTCTTGATGCCGAAGTCCATGGAGACGATGGTGGTGAATGGGCCGCCGGGGGTGGTGGCTATGGCTATGTCGACGAGGCCGAAGCAGCCGTTGGGGCCATCGGTGCGGGGGGTATAGATGATTTTTTCGAGGATGGTGGGGTCGGCAAAGGTATAGGTGAGGATCACCGAGTCGCCGGGAGCTATACCATTGTAGCTGCTGTGCCAGAGGGTCGACTTATTGCCGTCGAGGGTCTTGTCGGGAGACTCATTGCCGTTTGACGATGAGGCGGTGGCGGAGGAGGGGACAGCATAGACAATGCCGTCGGATGCTTCCTCGGTCAGATCGTCGCCGGGCTGCGACACGCTGATGTTGACCCTCTGACCCTTGGTGTTGGTGGCGGTAATAGTGGCCTGGCGGGCTGCTGAGGTCATATTGGGGGTGGCGTTGAGCTCGATGCCGTCGGCCGAAACAGTGGCGGTGAGCCAGCTGACATCGACGGAGAGACGCATGGCGCGGGCCGATGCCGGGAGGGTCATCGAGCAAGCTCCGGATGAAGGGAGCTCATAGGAGCCGCTGCCCATGAGGAGGAGAGAAGGGGCGCTTGCGGGGAGTGCATCCTCGCGGGCCGATGCCCCGGCGGGGACGGCCATCATGGCGAGGGCGAGCAACCCGATGCCCGCAAATGGGCGCAATAGGTTGATTTTCATTGATATAGATTTTGGGTTAAAATTCGTGGGTAATTATTTTTACAAAATTCTTTCAAAGGTAATCATTTTTTTTTGATTAAGCCCCCTCAATTCCCCTAAAAAGCCCCAATATATTTGGATAACGACCTCGGTGGAAGAGATAATATCGGATCTCCCGGCTTACCGAACCAGTCTCTTCCGGCAGCCTGTTTCTCCAAAAAAAACATTTGAGACAATTCTGAGCTGTATTTTCTCGAAGCGCTTAATAAACAGCCGATATTGGCACTTTTGATAAATGGCAGTGGGGATGTTTGGGCGTTGGCTTCCATTGACCCGGGGTGTATGGTCGGAGATCGGTGAATGATGGCATGGCAATTTCCTCCCTCAGCGGCTGAACAATTGTTGTGGCAGGGGCGTAATATGAATATTAGTCACAACTAATCCTCTTATTATGAAAAACAATAAAGGCAGCCATTGGCTGACAATCCTCGTGGTATTCATCGCCGGCATCCTTCTCATAGCCTGGCATTCGCGTATCGACATCCTTCAGTGGGTAGTGATCCTCGTGGGTCTCACTCTGGTCATCCCGGCCCTCTACAGCTTCATAATAGCCCTGGGGCGGAAACGCCGGGGCGAAGGCGACACTACGGCGCGGACGGCACGCACCTCAACGCTCTGGAGCTCTGTCGCCGCCATAGCCTTAGGGCTCTGGATGGTCATCGACCCGTCGTTTTTTGCCGGACTGCTGGCATATATCTTCGGCGCCGTCCTTGTGCTCTACGGTATCTATCATATCGTCCTGATGGCTTATTGGCTGAGGCCTATGGTATTCCCCTTCTGGTTTTACATTGTCCCGGTGTTGATGATAGGCGCAGGCATAGTGCTGCTCACCACCTCCGTCAGGGATATGAACTCTGCCGTGGTGCTCATCACGGGCATCGCCCTCGTGGCCTCGGCCGTCAATTCAATGCTCGAATACTCAGCTTCTTACTCGGCTGAGCGCAATGCCCTCCCCGCCGGCAAGAGCGACGACGAGAGCGAAGGGCAATAAAATGTGGTGGTCGCGCGTTATTATTGCGTTATGCGACACACCATCTTTCTCCTCAACCTTGTCATGACGACCGCCATCCTCGGCGCCGGCCTCACGGCCTGCATCGAGGATGGAGTCACGTCGTCGCCCTCTGACCAGCCCCTCTTTTCGACCGACACCCTCAAGCTCGGGACGGTCTGGACCGAGGCCCCGACTCCTACCTATCGCTTCACCGTCTATAACCGTCACGATAAGATACTCAATCTCAGCCGGGTGGCATTCCGCGATGACCCCGACGGCCTTTTCCGCCTAAATGTCGATGGCACCGCCGGGCGCGAGATTACCAATGTCGAGATCCGCCCCGCCGACTCGGTTTTTGTCTTTGTGGAGGCCACTATCCCTGCTGCCGGCGCCCCCGAGGGGGCTGATGTCGTCCGCCATATCGACTTTACCGTCAATGGCTTGACATCGACTGTGGCTGTCACGGCCGAGGCTCGCGACCTGCGCCGCATCTCCTCGCTGACCATCGAGACCGACACCACCTTTACGGCCGATTATCCTATAAGAGTGATGGACTCCGTCGTAGTGGCCCCGGGCGCAACACTCACCCTTGCCCCCGGCACCCGCCTGCTTTTCCATGATAAGGCTAAGATGCGCGTCGAGGGCCGGCTCCTCAGCCTCGGCACTCCTGCGCAGCGCGTAGACATGACCGGCGACCGCACCGGTAATGTAGTGGCGTCCATCCCTTATGACATCATGTCGGAGCAGTGGGGCGGTCTGATATTCGCTCCCGAGTCGAGAGGTAACCGCCTTGACTTCACCACCGTCCGCAATTCGTCGCGGGGGGTAGTGGTAGACTCTCTCGCAACGCTCGAAATGCGCGGCTCCGTGCTCCGCAATGCGGGATCCTATCCTCTGGCTGCCCTCCACGCCGATGTGACAGCCATAGGCTGCGAGATTGCCGAGGGGGGCGACGGTGTGGTCCTCCTTCGCGGCGGCAAGGGGCGCTTTGACCACTGCACCATAGCCAACTATTATCTATTCAGTGTCTTTGGCGGCCCGGCCATACAGCTGGAGCACCTTATGTTGCCCGAAGGCGACAGGCAGCCGTCGGAAGCCCCTCTCCTCGTTGCTTCCTTTACCAACAGCATCATATATGGCTTGGGCGAAGCTCTGAGCCACTCCGACCTGACCGGCTCCGGAGTGACCTTCACCCGCTGCCTCTTCGGCTTCAACGGCACCGATGATGCCAACTTCATCAGCACCCTCTGGGACTGCGACCCCCTCTATCGTGTAGACCGGCCCAAGTATATCTTTGACTATCGTCTCGACCCCGAAAGTCCGGCCCTCGGCGCTGCCGAGCCCTCGGAGTTTGCCCCCGTTGTCGGGCCGTCGGGCGATAATGTCGACCTTCATATAGGCGCCTATGGCGCATCGGCGCAATAAGCTCATATTTGTGGCAGTGGGTTTTGCCAAAAAAATAAAGGCGGGAGGGAAGCCTCTCGCCTTTGCAGTAATATACTGCAGGATGTCAGAATATGTCGGAATGTGTGCCGGTGCGGAGCATCAGGAGGGTCAGCCTGGTGTCGTTTTGCTCCCATACCATAAGCCAATCACTGAAAGGGCCATTGATGTGACATTCCCATTTCCCTGCATAATCTCCTTTGAGCCGATGGGGGCGATATTCAGCAGGTAAAGAGCCGGTGGCTTCAAGAAGACGCATTGCCTCCTGGATTTTTCCTATCGGCAAGCCGCGCTTCATGCATCGCCGGAAGTCTTTCTTAAATTGATTGGCGACGTCAAGAGTGTATTTTTTCATACACCCATTTCTTTGAAGAAGTCTTCAACGGAGTCGTAGTGATAGACGCGGCCGGCTTTGACGTCTTCTAAGGCTTCATCAAGGCCGGTCTTGCGCTTGGCTCGCGAGGTCTTGATGTGTACGCCCTCAAGCTTGCTGAGAAGTTTCTTTATTAGGGTGGCATCTTTGGGATCCTCGATGGCTAAGGTCATGTAGGTCATAGAAAAAAATCGTGTTTAAAGGGGGGTGTAAAAGCGGAGATTATAAAAATGGCGGGAGGGAAGCCTCTCGCCTTAGATGGGTAAGTGATCCATACTGGATTCGAACCAGTGACCTCCTCCCTGTCAAGGAGG
>CAZAUV010000093.1:0-9371 GCA_964488335.1 uncultured Bacteroides sp. | reverse complement strand
CCGGCGACACCATCATCTTCAATGGCCGCAAGTTTAAGAGCTATCGCGGCATGGGCTCGCTCGAAGCTATGGAGAAGGGGTCGAAAGACCGCTATTTCCAGGGCAACGTCTCCGACGTCAAGAAGCTCGTCCCCGAAGGCATCGCCGCCCGGGTGCCTTTCAAGGGCGCTCTCTATGAGGTGACATATCAGATGCTCGGCGGCCTCCGCTCCGGCATGGGCTACTGCGGCGCCCGGACCATCGAAGACCTCCACTCGGCCAAGTTTACCCGCATCACCAATGCCGGCGTGGCCGAGAGCCACCCCCACGATGTGGCCATCACCTCGGAGGCTCCCAACTATTCATCCTCATCGCGCTAACGTCAATCTTTATATCTCAGCGGGGGCTCCGGCCGGGGACAATGGCCCGGCGGGCCCCCGCTTATTTATCGCAGCCTACTCATCAATCCACTCATCCGTCACATTATGCTCGACGACTCACGCCCCTATACTTTTGACCGCGTTGTGCGCATCTTCCTGACAGTGGCTCTCCTCGTGGGCGCCATCTGGCTTATCAACATCCTCAGAAACGTCTTGCTCCCCTTCTGCGTGGCCTGCCTCATCTCTTATCTGCTCTATCCGTTGGTGGAGCTCAATCAGCGCCATCTGCGCATCAAGAGCAATGCCTTGGCGTCGATACTGACCATCCTGGAGGTGACGGTAGTCCTGGGGCTGCTGCTCTATTTCTTCCTCCCCTCGGTGATAGACGAGATAAGGGAGCTGGGCGAGATCATCCATCGCTCGGCGGCCAGCAAGGGTTCGGCCATACCGTTCTTCTCCCCCGAGATGATCGAGGCCCTGCGCGGGTGGATAGCCTCGTTTGACCTCAACACTCTCATCCACAGCCCTCATCTGGAGTCGATCCTGTCGTCGGGCACCTCGGTCATATCGGCTACTATCGATTTCCTTTTCCACACGATAGAGTGGCTCCTCACCTTTATATATGTGATCTTTATCCTCATCGACTACCGGTCGCTGATGTATGGCTTCCGCATCATGGTGCCCAAGAAGATGCGCCCGGTTGTGGAGCGTGTCGGCGACGACATCAAGAGCTCGATGAACCGCTATTTCCGCGGACAGGCCACGATAGCGGCCTGCGCCGCCGTGCTCTACTGCATCGGCTTCTCCATCGTGGGCATCCCTATGGCCATCGTCCTTGGCATCCTGGTCGGAGTGCTTTATATCATTCCTTATTTCCAGTATGTGACGCTCATCCCGGTGAGCATCGTTTGCTTCGTCGATGCCCAGGCCGGAGGGACCACCGGCTTCTGGACCCTCCTGGGAGAGTGTCTCCTGGTCTATGCCATAAGCCAGACCATCTGCGACTATCTGCTGACTCCCAAAATCATGGGCAAGGCCCTTGGGCTCAACCCCGCCATAATCCTGCTCTCGCTCTCAGTCTGGGGCACCCTCTTAGGCATCATCGGCATGATCATTGCCCTGCCGATGACCACTCTCCTTCTCGCTTATTATCAGGAATATATCAATGGCGACACCTCGGGCGATCCCCTCGCACCCATCGAAGAGACGCCCCCGCCGCCCGAGGTGGCCCACAGCCGGAGCCACGCTGAGGATTAAGATTTTTTGCATATCTTTGCATTATGATTTATCCTGAAAGCAGTTTTGAGAAAAAGATAGGCTTCGACTCGGTGCGCCGCGAGGTGGAGGGCAAATGCCTCTCCCCGATGGGCTTACGAGAGGCTCAGGCCATGACATTCAGCGCCGAAGGCATCATAGTGTCAGAGCGCCTGGAGGCCGCTGCCGAGATGCTCGCCATCATCAGCTCCGACGAGGAGCTGCCGATGACGCAGCTCCATGACATGGAGGCCCTGGCCGGGCAGATACGCGTCCCCGGCACCTTCCTCACCCCCCGCGAGCTCTATCGCCTCGGCGCTTCGCTCGACGCCACTGCCGCAATAGCCGCTTTCTTCGCCCGGCGGCGCGACCGCGAGACCGGCGCCACACCCTTCCCGCGCCTCGACGCCATCGCCTCCGGGCTCACTCCCTTCCCGGCCGTCACGGCCCTTATCGGCCGCATCCTCGACCGCCATGCCGAGGTGCGCGACACGGCCTCGCCCGCCCTGGCCGACATCCGCTCGCGCCTTCAGGGCATGGCCGGCACCGTCAATGCCGTCATGCGCCGCGTCATGGCCCGCGCTGCCGGAGAGGGCATAGTCGACTCCGACGCCACCCCCACGATGCGCGACGGCCGCCTCGTCATACCCGTTGCGCCGATGAACAAGCGCCGCATCCAGGGCATCGTCCACGACGAGAGCGCCTCCGGCAAGACCGTCTTCATAGAGCCGGCCGAGGTGGTGGAGGTCAACAACCGCATCCGCGAGCTCCAGATCGAGGAGCAACGCGAGATTGCCCGCATCCTCACCGCCGCCGCCGATGAAATCCGTCCCCATATCGATGCCATCATAGCCACGGCCGAGGTCTTCGGCCTCATCGACTTCATCCACGCCAAGGGACTCTATGCGGCCGAGACCGGTGGCACTCTCCCCACGATCCACCCGGAGGGCCCCGAGATGGAGTGGTATCACGCCTGCCACCCGGTGCTCCTGGCCTCGCTCCGGCGGCAGGGCAAGGCGATATCACCCTCACCCCCGAGCGCCGTCTCCTCGTCATCTCGGGCCCCAACGCCGGCGGCAAGTCGGTGACTCTCAAGACCGTGGGAATCATACAATATATGTCGCAATGCGGTCTCCTTCCTCCGGTCTATGAAAACAGCCATCTCGGTATCTTTGCCGACATTTTCATCGACATAGGCGACGACCAGTCGATCGAAGACGACCTCTCGACATATTCCTCCCACCTGCGCAACATGCGCCATTTCACATCGCGGGGCAACTCCGCTTCCCTCATCCTCATCGATGAGTTTGGCGCAGGCACCGAGCCGCAGATAGGCGGCGCCATAGCCCAGGCTATCCTCCACCGCTTCGTCGACTCCGGCGCCTGGGGGGTAGTGACCACCCATTTCCAGAACCTCAAGCAATTTGCCGACGACACCCCCGGCCTGGTCAACGGCTCGATGCTCTACGACCGCCAGAAGATGGAGCCCCTCTTCAAGCTCTCCATCGGCAACGCCGGCTCATCCTTTGCCCTCGAGATTGCCCGCAAGACCGGCCTCGACCCCTCCATCATCGAGGAAGCGGAGCAGATTGTCGGCAGCGACTATGTCCGCCTCGACCGCTACCTCCTCGATGTTGCCCGCGACCGCCGTTATTGGGACAACAAGCGCCAGTCAATACGCCTCAAGGAGAAGCGCCTGGAGCAGATGCTCGAGAGCTATGAAAACGATGCCGAAGCTCTGCGCCACTCCCGCCGCGAGATCCTCGACGAGGCTCGCGCCGAGGCACGCCGCATCATCGACTCTTCCAACGCCCGGGTGGAGCGCACCATCAAGGAGATACGCGAGGCCCAGGCTGAGCGCGAGCGCACCCTCGCTGCCCGCGCCCGCCTCCGCGAGGAGCGCAATGACCTCGCCGGGGGCGACACCTCCTCCCATCCCCTGCTCGACAAAGCTCCCAAGCCTAAGCGCAAGGGTCTCAACAAGCTCGCCGCCGACCGGACCAAGAGCCCTGCTACCACTGAGATAGCAGTCGGCTCGGCCGTGAAGCTCGACGGCCAGGGCGCGGCCGGTAGAGTCGTTGAGCTTCAGGGGACTCAAGCCACAGTGATCTTCGGCAACCTCAAGACCACCGTCCCCCTCAAGCGATTGACTCCCACCGCAGCCGACCCCGACAAGGCCACTCCCCGGGCCGCTTCGTTTATCTCACGCGCTTCGTCTGACGAGATGCGCCGCCGGCAGCTCGAGTTCAAGCCCGACATTGATGTCCGCGGCATGCGCACCGATGAGGCCGTCCAGGCCGTGACATATTTCATCGACGACGCCATCCAGTTCTCCCAGCGCCGGGTCCGTATCCTCCACGGCACCGGCACCGGAGCCCTGCGCCAGTATATCCGCGCCTATCTCTCGACCGTCCCCGGCGTGGCCTCTGCCCACGATGAGGATGTCCGCCTCGGAGGCGCCGGCATCACCGTGGTCGACCTTGCCTGACACCCCCCGATAGACATCTAAATCATCTGCCCTAACCTTTTTATGACACGCTTTCTCAAAATCATGTCGGTCATAGCCCTGTCGGTTATGGCCCTTACATCCTGCGGAAAGAAAGCCACCGCAGAATCTGCCGAACCCACAGCCGACACCCCCAAAGCCATCATATGCTACTTCTCGGCCACAGGCACCACCAAAGCCGCTGCCGAGCGCATCGCCTCACTCGCAGGCGCCGACATCCTCGAGATCATCCCCGCAGAGCCATATACCGACGCTGATCTCGACTGGCGCGACAGCCTCAGCCGCAGCTCCGTAGAGATGCGCGACCTCGACTCGCGCCCCGCCCTGAATGACTCCGTGGCCAATCTCGAGCCTTACTCCGTGGTATTCATCGGCTACCCAAACTGGTGGAACAGCCACCCCACCATCATCAACACCTTTATCGAGGCCAACAACCTCGAAGGCAAGACCATCGTGCCCTTCATGACCTCCGGCGGCAGCAAGCTCACCAACAGCCAGGCCCTGCTGCGCGAGCAATATCCCTCACTGACCATCGCCGACGGCCTTCTGCTCAACGATGTCACCGACGACGACATCAGCGCCTGGCTCAAGACCCTACCCCTCTGACCTCCCCACCCCCTGGCCCCCCCACAGCATATATTCTGATGTCGTCAGGGATGAAAACACTGTCACCGGCGTCGGACGCGAGCTGAGCGCATCTCTCAAATTCAATTTCTCCTCCGGCCGAAAGACCGACTACCGCAAGAAAGCCACCTCCAATTCCGAAGAAATCAACAGGCTGTAATCTTCCACCGACATCCCCGCGAAATAACTGACAAAACTATTCTTGTCAAATATTTGGAGTCAAATATTTGGCTATGTGAGAAAAAATCCGTTACTTTGCAGTCGGATTTGATGGCCCGGCTTTAAAAGTCGATGAGAATGATGCACTTATCGGCGATATGAGACTTCTGCCGGCCCCCTCTCTTCCCGGCTTCTGCAGGCCCCAGACTGCGAGATGCGCCCCCCTCAACCCTTACCAACGATA
Source organism: uncultured Bacteroides sp. (assembly GCA_964488335.1). GTDB lineage: Bacteria > Bacteroidota > Bacteroidia > Bacteroidales > Muribaculaceae > Paramuribaculum. The sequence continues at coordinate 4,225 of CAZAUV010000093.1, read as the reverse complement.
ACAATCAAGCTAAGCAACCACTCCCCCTACAGCCATGTCAAAGATTTGTCAAATCACAGGCAAGAAAGCTATGGTCGGCAACAATGTCTCCCACTCCAAGCGCCGCACCAAGCGTAAATTCAATGTCAACCTCTTCAACAAGAAGTTTTATTGGGTTGAAGAGAATGCTTGGATTACCCTCACCATCTCTGCCGCCGGCCTCCGCACCATCAACAAGAAGGGCCTCAACGCAGCCATCAAGGATGCCGCTGAAAAGGGTTATTTAACTGAAATCAAATACATTCAATTCTGATCTTAACGATGGCAAAGAAAGCTAAAGGCAATCGCGTACAGGTGATCCTCGAATGCACCGAACACAAGGCCAGCGGCATGCCCGGCACCTCCCGTTATATCACCACCAAGAACCGCAAGAACACCACCGAGCGTCTTGAACTCAAGAAGTATAATCCCATCCTCAAGCGCGTCACCGTGCACAAAGAGATTAAGTAACTTCCATTGATTTAACCCTCCGTCACACCCTCTATAAGATATGGCAAAGAAAACCGTCGCTTCGCTTCAGAAAGGCGGAGGCCGCACCTACAGCAAGGTCATCAAGGTGGTCAAGAGCCCCAAGACCGGCGCTTATACCTTTCAGGAACAGATGGTCCCCAACGACGCCGTCAAGGATATCCTGAAGTAATCCCCCCCCTTAGAGCCCTCATCGCCGGCTCCCCCGGCATGACTACTGATATAATAAAGGCGACAATGCGGAGCATCAAGGCTCCCATCGTCGCCTTTTTCCAAACATCGGGACCTGCCAGGCTGAGCATCCTCGCCCTCGGCCATTCCGGCCCTCAGGGCTTCTGCCAAGCTCCCTCCCCACGGGCCTCGGTTTGCTCCTCAGTGAAGGGGGCTTCAGCTCCCGCTCCATCATCAACCCATCAATCCCTAACATCCGAAATGAAAGCATATATCTTCCCCGGTCAGGGCGCCCAGTTTGTCGGCATGGGCAAAGACCTCTACGACAACAATGCCGAAGCCCGCGAGCTCTTTGAGCGCGCCAATGAAATCCTCGGCTTCCGCATCACCGACATCATGTTTGCCGGCACCGACGAGGAGCTCAAGCAGACCCGCGTGACCCAGCCCGCCATCTTCCTTCATTCCGTAATCCTGGCCAAGAGCCTTGGCGAAGAGTTCCGCCCCGATATGGTTGCCGGCCACTCTCTCGGAGAGTTCTCGGCCCTCGTGGCAGCCGGAGCCCTCTCCTTCGACGATGGTCTGCGCCTCGTTGCCGCCCGCGCTCAGGCCATGCAGAAAGCCTGCGAGCTCAAGCCCTCGACCATGGCCGCCGTGCTCGCTCTCCCTGATGAGAAGGTAGAGGAGATATGTCAGTCGGTAGACAATGGCATAGTGGTCTGCGCCAACTTCAACTGCCCCGGCCAGATTGTCATCTCAGGCGAGATGGAGGCTATCGATGCCGCCTGCGCCAAGCTCCTCGAAGCCGGCGCCAAGCGTGCCCTCCGCCTCAAGGTTGGCGGCGCCTTCCACTCCCCCTGCATGGAGCCCGCCCGAGCCGAGCTTGCCGAAGCCATCGCCGCCACCCCCATCCATAAGCCCGTCTGCCCCGTCTACCAAAACGTAGATGCCCTCCCCCACACCGACCCCGAGGAGATCAAGGCCAATCTGGTGGCTCAGCTCACTGCCCCCGTCCGCTGGACCCAGACCGTCAAGAATATGATCGCCGACGGCGCCACCGAGTTTATCGAAGTGGGCCCCGGCAAGGTCCTCCAGGGCCTCGTTGCCAAAATCGACAAGACCGCAGCAGTCTCCGGCATCCAGTAATGTATACTTACCACACTCTCCCTTCAGGCCTCAGGATTGTCCATGTGGCCTCGCCCCACGCCGCCGCCGAGTATTTTGGCGTGACCGTCAATGCCGGCGCGCGCGACGAGGCCCCCGATGAATACGGGCTCGCCCACTTTGTGGAACACACCATATTTAAAGGCACTCCCTCGCTGTCGTCGCTCGATATCATCAACGAGATGGAGAGCGTAGGGGGCGAGCTCAATGCCTACACCACCAAGGAGGAGACCGTGGTCTACAGTATATTTCCCCTCGGGCACCTCGACCGCGCCGCCGCGCTCATTGCGCAGCTCGTGGCCGAGGCCTCGTTTCCCCCGGAGGAGCTGGAGAAGGAGAGGGAGGTGGTCATCGACGAGATCAACTCCTATCTCGATATTCCCGCCGATGCCGTGGCCGATGATTTTGAAGACCTCATATTTGCCGGCTCACAGTTAGGCCACAATATCCTCGGCTCATTGGCCACCCTCAACGACTTCACCTCGGCAACCTGCCGACGATGGCTCGCCCGCATGTTTGTCCCTTCAAACATGACGGTCTTCTATCTCGGAGCCACAGAGCCCGACAAGGTGTTTGCCGCCATCGAGCGCCGCTTCGCATCCCTGCGCTCCGGCTCTGAGCCCCTGCCGCCGAGGATTGCTCCCGAGCGCCGGCCGGTCTTCGACGTGGCCCGCGACATAAGCTCCCACCAATGCCACACCATGCTGGGCGCGCCGTCGGCATCGCTCTTCTCCCCACTGCGCAACGCCGCCGCCCTGCTGGCCAACATCATAGGAGGTCCGGGGATGAACTCCCTGCTCAACATAGAGCTCCGCGAGAAACGCGGACTGGTCTACTCAGCCGATGCCGCCGCAACAATGCTGACTGACTGCGGACTGACCTCGATCTACTTTGGCTGCGACGACGACGACACTCCCCGCTGCCTTGAGCTCATCACCGATATCCTCTCGGGCCTCGCCGACCGCTGCATCGACCCTCATCGCCTCGAAGCAGCCAAGCGACAACTTGCCGGCCAGATGATTATCGCATCCGAGAGCCGCGAGAGCAGTGCCCTCGGCGCAGGTCGAGCCCTGTTGCGCTACGGCAGCGTCATGACCCTCCGCGAGCGGACCGACCGGCTCATGGCCGTCACCCCTGAAGAGGTCAGGGAAGCAGCCGAAGCCCTCGCTCCCGGTCTCTTCTCGCGCCTTTCGCTGGCCTGACGGGTCGGCATAGAAATCATAGCTAAAAAATTATGTTTTATAACATATTGCAATTTTTTAGCCTCCGTTTCTTTGTCGGTTGAAATTGTTGCCTTATATTTGCAATTAGGTTTGGCCACGCTATGCCCCAAATAGAGGCAGAAGCGCCCTTCAGGGCAGTCCTTACCTCAATATAATCAGGAAAGTAAAACTTATAAACACAATCAAAATCCAACCATCTATCATTAACTATTATGGAAGCTCAAAAGCCTACCACCAAGCCCGTTGCTGCTACCACATCGGGCCACAAAGTTAGCGGTATCAAGAACGCCCTTTGGGTGATCATCGCATGCTTCGTCGTCGCAGTCTGCCTCTTCGTCTTCTGGATGGGCCACGAATCACACTTTGAAGAAGGCCACCCCATCGATCTCTGGGGCACCATCTACAAAGGCGGCTTCATCGTGCCTATCCTCCAGACCCTCTTCCTCACCGTTATCGTGCTCTCCGTTGAGCGCTACATCGCTCTGAGCTCCGCCAAGGGCAAAGGCAACATCGCCAAGTTTGTTGCCGGCGTGAAAGCTTGCCTCGCCAAAAACGATATCGCCGGTGCCAAGCAGCTCTGCTCCAAGCAGAAGGGCTCTGTAGCCGCTGTTGTTGCCGCCGCTCTCGTACGCTATCAGGAGATGGATATGAACACCACCCTCACCAAGGAGCAGAAGATAGCCACCCTCCAGAAAGAGGTTGAAGAGGCTACCGCCCTCGAGATGCCTGCCCTCCAGCAGAACCTCCCCATCGTGGCTACCCTCACCACTCTCGGTACTCTCGTCGGTCTTCTCGGTACTGTAATCGGTATGATCAAGTCATTCCAGGCTCTTGCTGCATCAGGCGCTCCTGACTCAACCGAGCTCTCTACCGGTATCTCTGAGGCTCTTATCAACACCGCCTTCGGTATCGCAACCGGTGCCTTCGCTGTTATCTCGTATAACTACTACACCAACAAGATCGATAACCTCACCTACGCTATCGACGAGATCGGCTACTCTATCGTTCAGACATTCGCAGCTACACACTGATCCCCTATTACACCTTATTAATATAATATAATAGTAACTGTAATATGGGAAAAGTAAAAATTAAAAGAAAGAGTACCCTCATCGACATGACCGCGATGAGTGACGTGACCGTTCTTTTGCTTACTTTCTTCA